>JAKBSB010000077.1 GCA_021845155.1 Thermoplasmata archaeon | reverse complement strand
TTTCAAGGCCCGTACCCGTCCTCGGCTATGTGGTCCTTTACACCACATACTACCTGATAGGCCGCAGACTCATCCTCAAGCGCCGAAGCTTTCACCATCAAAGCATTCCAGCATATAATGGCTATGGGGAATTACCCTCAGTTTCCCGAGGCTATACCCCGCTTGGGGTTAGATTATCCGCGTGTTACTGAGCGGTTCGCTGGTGTCTTACGACCCCTTAACTTGCATGGCTTAGTCGGAACCTGATAGCAGTGGCCGCCGGCAGGATCAACCGGAGTTAATTCCTGTCGAATAAATTTGAAAATTGGCGAGCCACAGTTTGCACCATTTCACACGTCAGAAATGAGATCTTTCACTCATATCCCCATCTTTCCCAACCTTGGAACAGTTAAGGTTCATCTCATGCCTCAGGCACTGATCCCCCACTCGCCTTATGGTTGGCTAATACTAGGTTTTTCCCTAGATATGTGCGTAGTCTCCTTTATGATTAATCTCTATATAACTGTTTCGAGAATTTTCCAGCGTATATTAAAACCCATCAGTTTTGCACGCTGTAAAACATTGGGAGTGCGATATTTATTTTATGAAAAATCACTTAAAAATAACACATCACTCTGGATGGATATAAAAAATGGGAAAGGTTGGATTATCTCTTAATGGTAATTGGAATGAGATCGTTGTTGAACTCAAGGATTGCTATATCGACCGGGTCGAACATTGTAGCCGGCACATCTATTATGACAGGTGCTCCCATGGAGACCTGCAATGCCCTTGCGCCGATAATCCTTGCTTTTTCAAACTTGGTATAATTCATAGAAATCAATGGAATCTATAGGTAATTAAAAGAACTATAATAAATTTTTTATTGAAATTTTGAATTATCTTCGACCGGAACACAGGGTGATTCCGGCTGGGCGTTTTCATCTCACAGTGGCATTAACTGCAACTTCTGAGTATATTTCAACATTTTTTCCCTGTAAGTTCATGATGAGGTTTTTCCCAGAAACAACCGCCGAAACATATTTTTTGCCATCATTCTCAATAACCCTTAAATTGAATTCCCTGAGGTCATCAACTGTAATTGTCCCTGAGGAATTGTATGGAAGTTCCCCCAGATTCACCTCATCTCCAGGTTGGCTGTCTTCAGGAGGCTTCAGTAAAGATATGGTTATTCCATCATCGGCAGCAAGGAGCATACCATTGGACTCTTCTCCCCTTATTTTCGCTCTCTTCATGTTTGCAACCAGCACGATCTTCTTCCCCATCAGTTCACTTACGTCGTAGTATTTCCTGAGTCCTGCAACAATCTGCCTCTTCTCATTCCCCAGAGACAATCCAAGAACAAGCAGGCGATCGGAATCCTGGTGAATGCGAGCATCCTCAATGAGTGCCACCCTGAGATCAAGGCTGTTCCCATTTTTAACCTCCAGATCGATCTTCTGGAATGGGACTTCTGATAAGATAGGGGAATACGAGTGGTTGCTGGCCTTCAGGTTCTCTGACCTGAATTCAACGAAACCTGAAGGGTTGATGATACCCATCACACTCCTTGCTGAGGACGGGCAGTATGGATAGAGCATATACGCCAGGTACTCGCTCAGCCTGAGAGCAGTGTAAAGTTTTGTGGCACATTTTCCCCTGTCTGTCTTTATGATCTTCCATGGAGCGGCATCATTGAAATATACATTGGAATACTTCACAAGCTCCAGCCACTCCTGGAATGCCCTCTTAATCTGCACCTTTGATATGGATGATGAATACCTCTCAAAACTTCTTTCAGCCTCATCCAGGGCCATCAGATCGCTCTCATCAAGTATGCCTTCCGATGGGTTCAACCCATTCTTGTGAATGAAGCTGACCACCCGATGTATGAAGTTCCCGAATTTGTCTATGAGTTCGCTGTTCACCTTATCCTGAAGGTCTGAGAGGGTGAAATCAGAGTCTCCAGTTTCAGGGAGGTTCATGGACATGTAGAACCTGAGATAGTCCTTTGGAACAAGCTTGAGAGCTTCATCCACTGTAAGTCCAATTCCCCTGCTCTTGGAGAACTGCTCACCCTTGAACCTCAGGTATTCGTTTGCAGGGACATCGTATGGCAGGTTTATATCGCCCATGCCCATCAGCAAAGCGGGCCATATCACTGTATGGAAAGGAATATTGTCCTTGCCGAGGAAATAGTATGTCTTTACCTCCCGGTCATAATAGAAACTTTTCCAGTAGTCGGGTTTTCCGATTTTATCAGAGTATACTTTTGGTCCTGAAAGGTAGCCTATGAGCGCTTCGAACCAGACATATATCCTCTTGTGTTCATAACCTTCAAGTGGGATCGGAACCCCCCAGTCCAGATCCCTGGTAATGGGTCTTTCTCTCAATCCGGAAGATATGAAATTCCTTGTAAATGCAAGAACGTTTGTTCTCCAGTAATCCTTTGTCTCAAGCCATGATATGAGCTTTTCCTGAAACAGATCAAGTCTCAGGAAAAAATGTGAAGTTTCTCTGAATTCCGGGGTTTCATCGCACAGGACGCATCTGGGTTCTATGAGTTCCTGTGGATCAAGCGTTCTTCCGCATTCATCACACTGATCGCCCCTGGCCTGCTTGAATCCGCAATGGGGGCATGTGCCCTCAATGTATCTGTCTGGCATGAATCTGCCACACTTTGCGCAATATGGTGAGATCATGGCTTTCTCATGAAGGAAGCCTTTATCAAGAAGGTCGAGAAATATCTCCTGGACCATCTTCCAGTGTTCCCTGTATGATGTCCTCGTGAAGAGATTGAAATCTATGTCCATTGACCTGAAAGTGTGTATAAATTCATTGTGGAATTTCTCGGCAATCTTTTCAGGAGTGGTGTTCTGTTTTTCTGCAGAGATGGTTATGGGCGTTCCGTATTCATCACTGCCTGAAATGAAAAGTACCTCGTTTCCTATCATCCTGTTGAACCTGGTGAAGATATCTGCAGACAGGTATGCACCAGATATGTGACCCAGGTGAAGAGAGCCGTTTGCATATGGCAGAGCCGAATTTACAACTATTTTGATATTATCACATCCACCGGAAGAATCTCCGGAACGGATCGAGTGATTGTTTACTTGTTCATAATTTTTGAGAATTAGGTTTTTTACGAATCATTGTTCTAATGGACCTGCCAGGAAGAGTTTTTTTAATCTAAATGAGAAAGAGACAGGGATTAAATGAAGAGACCTGGTCCGCCAAATCCCATCATTCCCATGCCCATCATACCCATTCCAAGCATCCCCATACCCATCATGGATCCTGCTCCAGCCATCTGCTGCTGGTGGGCTTTTATATGCTGGTCCAGTTCCTGCTGGGTCTTGAACAGCATGCCATCATATTCGCATATTTTCAGGGTCGGGTCTATCTTCTTCACTATCTGTTCCCACATCCTCTTCTCAAACTCATGACCTGAATGAAGCTCTGCTGCCGTTGCCATTCCAAAGGTAGCTATTCCCTCAATTGCAGGGATAGCCATGTCACGGCCCCATATTCCTGCGTGAAGCTGTACCTCGAATTTTCCTTTGTCGCCTGCAATAACAACATCAACATCCCTTACCCTCCCGAGAACAATTCTCTCCCTGCTGGATTTTTTGGCATGTATTTCGTACATGGAATTGCTCTGATCATCAGATGTTATCTTGAAATCCTCTTTGGCTAGCAACTGTTTGACCAGATCGTACACTTCAGATGGATCAATATCTCTTTCAACAAAACCGTGTTTTATCATGAATGAACAACACGCTATTTAATATATAATTGTCGAAATTAGAAAAATGTTAAAAGAATGTAAAATTTTCAGGCTGAAATATTGGCTTTCAATCTTGATATTACAAAGTCCCTTTCCATATTTGAGAGAAAATATCCAAGCCGTGGTCCCTGGTCTTTCCCAATTATAACCCTGTAGAAAGCGCCAAAGCCTTCCTTGGGAGATACATTCCTGGCCTTAAGTATCTCATGAACTGAATTATGTATCTCCTCTGGATTCCACTGTAACTTAGACGCCTGGGCTACAAAATCTGACAGTATTGACTTCTCAACCTCATTCAGGTGTACCGTATAATCCATGGGCATAACCCTGAATTTCACAATATCCGGGGCATATTTTGAAAGCCAGTTTCTTGCTATCTCAATCTGCCATTTCATCTGGTCGTCCAGGCTTTCACCAGTGTATCCCGTATGTTTAAGGACCCTCAGGAGATCTGTATCTGTGGTGTATATCTGAACAAGCGTTACAAGATGACGGAAGCTTATTCCTGTGGCGCTCTCCTTGCCTGAAATCCTTGAATATTCATACACCTCCCTGTAATTTTCGTCCTTTACCTCTTCCTGGCTGTTGTATGCTTTCTGGTATTTCTCAAATTCATCCACCAGATTAAGGAGACCTGCTCCAGGATCAAAATTTATATGTCTTCCCGGGTTGCTTCTAGCTATTATGAAACGAAGTATCTGCGGTGGAGCGTATTTGACCATGTCTGATGCAGGTATTGAGATGCCGGTTGAGGAATGCATCACTCCAACACCCTTCAGGAATATCCTCTCATATATCAGGGGAACAGGTGCGCTTATTTCGAAGATCTCCTCCGCTATTCTCTTACCGGTGTCGTATGAACCTCCAGATGCGCCGTGATCCTTGCCGAATGGTTCTATTGTAACACCAAGTTCAAACCACTTGGCTGGCCATTCTATTCTCCAGGGCATTTTTCCGTCATCTTTCCTTATATCGGCAGAACCTTCATTTCCGCAGGAACATTTATAGTGAATCATGGGGAGATCATAAGATTCAACAACAGTTGAGTTTATTCTCCCGCATTTTCCGCATCTGGGATTATAAGGAAACCAGTTTTCCTCAAGTTCTCTTCCAGACAGCTCCTGAAGTATATCTCTTATTCTGTCACGCTTCTCCACCACCATCCTTATCGATCTTTCAAATGTTCCATTTCTGTAAAGGTCTGTGGTTCTGAGAACCTCAACGTTAACATCTATCTTTGAAAGGGTTTCCACAAAGGGTTTCAAGAAATACTCTGAATATGAAGGTCCACCATCTGGAGCAGGAATACTGCTCAGTGGGAATCCCACATAGGATGAATAACTGCTGTCCAGGAAAGGATATACTTTTCTCAGGGGATCAATGTCGTCACACAGGTATATGAATCTCGCTTTCAACCCCTTCTTTAATGCTGCTTTGTAAATCATGTCCCCTGTGAGTATCTCACGCATGTTTCCAACATGAATTGGTCCTGAAGGTGATATTCCAGTTGATACTAACTGGTTCCCTTCCAGCTCCTTTACCAGCGAATCTGCCCAGTGCATAAACTAAACCTAACTGCTCCCTATGAGGCTGGTTCTCACTATTGATCTCAGTCTCACTCCCATGATCTCATCGCCACGTATCTTGGACGCAAGGACAACAACCAGAACAACATTTCCACCTTCGGACTTCACATCCATGATGGTCCTTTTGAGTGTCTCCCCTGTGCTTGCAACATCATCTATGACAACTATGTTCTTTCCCCTGACGCTTGCAAAATTACTGCTGAACAGTCCCTCTTTCCTGCTGGGGTGAGGCCTGTACACAACAAGTTCCTTGTCCATCAGGTACGATACCATTGTTGCGAAAGGGATGCCGTTTATGGTTATTCCCAGAATTGATGAAACCTCGAACTCACCAATTCTTGATTCTTCGTCTATTATGTCTGCGATTATCTCTGAGAGGTTGCTGATCCTGCTTCCGTAAACTCCTGCAGTTCTCCATCCTATCTTTACATCCTGGACCTTTGATTCCTTCAGGAAATCTTTGCTCAAAAGCCATGTGACAGTGTTCACTGAAAGGTGAAGCTCTGTTGAAATTTCCTTGTCAGCCATGCCCTTGTTCTTCAGGTCAAGTGCCCTTTTGTACAACTCTTCAAGGCTCTTCATATTACCACCCCCAGGGAGACCCCATGCGTTAGCGTGGGGAGTAATTGGGGCTCGAACTGCATGACATTCCTGTATCTTACCAGCTTTACATTCTTTACATCAGTATCCATCTTCTTTTCTTCTCCTTTTTCAATTATTGATTTCACACAGGTTATTAATGGTTCATTGCGCATGTTTATGACGGGAGCTTTCAGGTCCCGTCCAGTCATGCCTGACTGTAGATCCGCATGGGGGTTGTTAGAAGGGGTTTTTAAACTCTGATCACAGGCAGTTTCCCTCCTCTTTAGGGGTAGAGTCACAGATTTACGGACTTGTGGATCATACTCAGGTGTGCATGTATTTCTCCCGACTAACTTCTGCTTTTCCTTCATGTTTTTCTCCTTGTTGTTAAAGCCCCCTGATCAACTTTTGCGCTGTCCCTCACAGGACAAGCCCCTTCCTT
>JAKBSB010000076.1 GCA_021845155.1 Thermoplasmata archaeon | reverse complement strand
CAATCCTTTTTTTGCGAAAATTTTCATGCAGAACTGCAACTTCTGAATCAAACAAATTTTATATTTGAAAGCACCGGGTTTCAAAATGCTGTGTGTGGAATTTTTCAAAGGTATACCCGGTGAATTACACATTCGTGAATCTTTCTATATCACTTCCATGTGTAGAGATAATGCACCATAAATCCAATGCTTTGCCACAACAGATGAATTTTGAAATTTATACCCTTCCCGAAGGAGGATCTTCTCTATACATGAATCTGTAATCTCAAGTTCAATATACTAAATAGCCATATAAGTCCAATGAAAGTGGATCGCATAAAGGGGTTCAGGGATCAGTATCCCGAAGATATGGAACCACGGAAAAAAATGTTTTCAAAAGCAGAAACAACAGCAGAACTCTTCGGATTTGGCAAAATAGATTATCCAAGCCTGGAGTATCTGGATCTATATCGCATAAAATCCGGCGATGAACTGCTCAGCCAGACATTTTCGTTTACAGACAGAGGAGGAAGGGAGGTAACAATGCTTCCTGAAGCAACACCTTCTACTGTAAGGCTTCTCACTGCTCGCAAAGATATACCAAGACCAGTGAGGTGGTATTCCCTCCCGAAGATTTGGAGATACGAGGAGCCACAATCAGGAAGGCTCAGGGAGCATTTCCAGTTTAACGCAGACATATTTGGCGTGGATACTCCAGAGGCCGATGCAGAGATAATAAATCTTGCTGGAAGTATACTCTCTAACCTGGGATTAAAATCCGCTTTTGAGATTCATATTAATGATAGGGTGATGATGGATGGAATCCTGAAAATTCTGGAAATAGAGAACACAGAACGTGTTTTTACAATTATTGACCGTTTCCGTAAAACATCACGAGAAGAGTTTCTGACCCTGCTCAAAGAAAACGGGGTATCAGGAAAGGGTGCGGATATTCTACTTAAAATAGTGGACTCTCCATTTGAAATCCAGGATCTTAAATCAAAGATCTCAGAAATAAATGGAAAATCAGGAGTTCTTAACGATAGAATAGAAAGACTCTCAAAAACATGTGAAATCGTCAGATCCTATGGAAGTGCCAGAATTGTGGTAGATTTCTCGGTAATAAGGGGAATATCCTACTACACGGGAATCGTTTTTGAAGCTTTTGATTCTATGGGTCAGTTCAGGTCTATACTCGGTGGCGGGAGATATGATAACCTTGCCAGGCTGATGTCCAACCAGGATATACCTGCTGTGGGTTTCGGAATGGGTGATGTTGTTCTGGAGCTTCTAATGAAGAGAGAACAGGTATGGGCAGACAACAGAAAGGAATCTTCCTATGCCATCTGTTCAATGGGTAATACAGGGAAATATTCAACCGAAGTTGCCAGGAAACTGAGGGAAAATGGCATCGTATGCATTGATGAACTGTCTTCCAGAGGTCTTTCACAGCAGATAAGGTCGGCAGAATCGCAGGGCTACAGGTATGTATTGATAATCGGTGAGAGGGAAAAGGAGAGAGGAACTGTAACACTGCGAGACCTGCAAGAGAGCTCCCAGAGTGAAAAAGATCTGGATGATCTTATACGGAATGCCAAGAAGTATCAGGAATTCTGAGAAAAATTTATAAGTGCTGAAAATCTATACATATTGGTGTTAAATTGTCCATAGCGTTTGTACTGGTTAGTACTGTTCCCGGAAAGGAGCACGAGGTCTACAACAAAATTTCAAAAGTAAAGTATGTGGTGGAAATCCATCCTCTCTTTGGTGAATACGACTTGATAGTCAAAATAGATGCTAAGGACTACAGTGAACTTGGGAAAACCGTGATAGAACATATCAGGACTATCGAAGGTGTTATAGATACCAAGACACTTACAGGAATAAAATTATGAGGTGCAAATATTGAGTAATGTCTATACAGGTTTTAATCCAGAAGTATTTTCCATGGTGATTTTGGCACTGATGGCTCTTTCGCTGTTTGTGCTGGGAATTTTAACCGCTTACTTCGGTAGCGGCAAAAGTAGAACAGTCGGTGCCGTCCTGCTGGTTGGGGGCATATTGATTGGCATCCTTACTGCATATCTGAGCAGATACACATTCGACCTGGGATTCGTTCAGAACGTTATCTACGGAACACTTTTCTACGTGGTTGCTGCAGTTATTGGGGCTGTAATTGGTCTCCTTGTTTTTCTCGGCGCCATAATGAAAACCTGAGCCTGGATATCTGGTAAGTTTCTTTTTTTCAAATTTACTGGTTTGAAACCCGGAATCTTATTGAAACTTTTCTTTTACAGGTTTTCAATAAGGCTGTTTGAATTTTTCAATCTCCTTATGAGAAATTATTCATATCCCGGAATCATACTGTATCAGGTAGCTGAACTTTTAGATAATGGAGATAATTGAAAATGGTTGATGCAGCAAAGTTTGTTGAAGATGCAGGCAAGGAGATAGTTTCAAAGTTGACAGGTAGGGGTATTCTTGCATGCTCCGGAGGACAGGACAGTACTCTCCTTGCCGTTCTTGCAAACAGGGCAGCGGGAGACAGGATACTCACAGTGTTTGTTGATACTGGATTTTTGAGAAATGGTGAGAAAGAGAGGGTAAGACACACATTCGAAAGGTTTGGGCTGAATTACCTGATACTGGATGAATCAGAAAAGTTTATTTCCAGAATGAAAGGTATCACTGAACCAGAAGAGAAAAGGAAGATCATTGGAAAAACATTCATAGATGTGTTCGAGGAGCAGGCTCTCAAATACGGTGCAGAATGCCTTCTCCAGGGTACAATTGCACCTGACTGGATCGAGAGTGGTGGTGGTGTGAGGGATACCATTAAGAGCCATCATAATGTTGGGGGGCTTCCAGAAAAGATGAATCTCAAGCTTATTGAGCCTTTAAGGGACCTTTACAAGGACGAAATACGGGAAATATCACGATATCTTAATATTCCAGAAATTGTGCAGCCTTTTCCCGGACCCGGTCTGGCTGTCAGGGTCATTGGGGAAGTTACAAGGGAGGGACTGGAAATTCTGAAACTTGCAACTGAAATCGTTGAAAATTCAGTCCTGGAAAATGCCGGATCATGGGAAGTAATGCCGTGGCAGTTCTTTGCCATACTTCTGCCTGTAAAGACAACCGGAATACACGGTGATAAGAGAACATACGGCTACACCATTGCAATCAGGATGATCGATTCCAGCGATGCAATGTCTGGAACTTTTACAAAGCCACCATGGGAATTTCTGGAAAACCTATCAACTGATATTACAAACAGGGTCAGAGGAGTGAATCGTGTGGTCTATGATATAACCAATAAACCTCCTGGAACAATAGAGTGGGAGTGAACAAAACCACGACCATTTATTGGTTTATGAAGGTGCCAGCATAAGTTATATAGTATTCTATGATTTACCCAACGAATATTCAATGATGGCAGAAGAACTTTTAATTTCGGAGGAAGAGTATCAGAAATCCGGTGTTCATATTGGAACACAGGTAAAGTCCAAGGATATGGAGAAATACATTTTCAAGATCAGAAATGACGGTCTTTACATTCTGGATGTTAAACAGACTAACCATAAGCTTATTGAGGCAGGCAAAATGCTCTCTCGTTTCAAGCCGGAAGACATTCTCATTGTTGCCCAGAGACAGTACGCATTCAGGCCAGTTTCCAAGTTTTCCGAAACGGTCGGTGCATCTTCCATAGTTGGTAGATTCATTCCAGGAACACTGACCAATCCCCAACTCAAGGGGTACAGGGAAGCAAAGGTAATAGTCATTACAGATCCCCTTGCAGATACCCAGGTCATGAAAGAGGCAAAGATGATCGGCGTTCCTATAATAGCACTCTGTGACGCGAATAACCAGACGGATTTTGTTGATCTTGTGATCCCGACAAACAACAAGGGAAGAAGATCGCTTGCAGTGGTGTACTGGTTACTGGCAAGGGAGATCCTGAAGAACTCCGGAAGAATTTCAACTTACAATGATTTCCAGAGTACAATAGATGATTTCGAGGCCCAGATTTAAATTTATCTTCATCTGATATCCTCAGAGAAGGCCCCATACCCTAGCCTGGGGTAGTGGGCTCTACGGCATCATCCTGTTCCCTGAATGGGTCCCTTATTCTTTTAATTTCAACAAACATCAATCTGTCGTTCATGTAACCGCAGAAGATCATCCTCTTTCTCACCCCATTGGCCACACGTACAGCCCTGCTGATCTTGTACCATTCCTCAGGGCCCTCAAGATAATGTATCAGGAATTCTGCATGATCTCCGATGTTTTCAGCGTATGCACGGAAATGAGCACCATATTTGAATCCACTCTTGACTATGAATCTGCGGTCGATAAGATCACTGTAGATCCTGTTCAGAAAACCCTCAGTGGAATCAGACCTGTGATATCCACTCTCAAAATCGCTCAGTATTCTGAGATCCTTGAAGGGTTGGCCATACCAGGCGGGAATATCACGACGATCGGTTACTATTCTGCCACCAACTCTTTCAGTGTCAATATGTAATGGTATCTTTTCATTGTTCCGGCCAGCGATCTCTTCTTCCGTGACAAGGAAAGCAGTTATATCTCCGTCCTCGTCCAGGGTGAAATAGTATGCAGGTGCGTTCGAATGAAGATAATGGAAATCAGTGACGCTGTTTTCCCTCCTTACAATTATTGGACCCATCAATTTTCCGTTTGGTGTCTTCCTAGCAAAAAGCATGTTGCTCTCTCTCTTAACGTAAAGCCCTCTGGTCTTCAGAATCTCATAAACTATGTAAAGCTCCGTTTCTCCATCGTCCCTGAGAAGTTCATGCAGTAAGTTCAGTGATTTTCTGTAATGTGGATTCACAGGTTCTATCCTGTTCTTATAGTATAAAAAAATACATTCGAAGTTATTGAGGATAAGTGAACCATCAACCATCTTCCCAAGTTTGTAATGGTTCTGGATAAAGGAAGGGCTTCTGTTGCCGGTTATATTGAAAAAAATGCCCGAACAGACGGCACCAGCCATTCTATTTCCTCTTTGAAGCAAATTTTTCCATCAATCTCGTAGATATCTGCTCAAGAACCTTTGGGACCTCATTTGAGTTCTTTGCCGTTACGAGGAAACTGAGTGCACCATATTTCCTGGCAAGACTGTTCAGTTCATCCTGCCATATTACAGCTTCGTACCTGAGATCCATTTTCGTTCCGAGAAGGGCTACAAGTGGTTTTCGTTCAAAACGGTCTATGAATTTCAAAATATCTTCAGAGTATTTAATGGAATCATTGGAAGTTATATCTGCAGTAACCAGTATCGCAGTGGAACCCATGAGGAACTTTTCTGCGTTCTTTGTCTCTTCAAGTTCCTGAAATAAAAAATCCACATTTTTGGAGCTACCATTAAAGGGCACAGAAAGTCGTTTTCTCAGAATCATCTTCTGTGTACTTGCAGGATTGTCTGAATCATAGACTATTCTTGAAATAAGGGAACTTTTACCGGAGCCTGTCGGCCCGACAATGCTAACTTTCCACGTCAGACGATCAGTATCCATCGCTCTTTGATTGGTACCTATATATTATATTTTTTCATAGGGTGGGAAGTTTCCCATTGATCTGTGAATCAATAACAGAGCTAATATGTATCAGATTAGGTTTATATGTATTCCGGTCATAATCATCCGGGGATTCCAATGAAATACAAATTTTCTGAAATGCTGGGTTACATGAAACCCTCTGAGATAAGGGAACTTTTGAAGTATGCATCCATGCCAGATTTTATTTCCTTCGGGGGCGGTATGCCCAACCCTCTCACTTTTCCAATGCAGGATCTCAAGGAAATTGTAGACGACGTTCTTGATGTAAGCGGGAAATACGCTCTTCAATACGGTAACACCGGTGGTTTGCCTGAACTCAGGACAGAAATCAGTAAAATGGTAATGAAAACAGAGGGAATAAAATCAGAAGAAAATGAGATCATTGTTACCTCAGGATCTCAGCAGGGGCTTTACGAACTCGGAAAAATATTCCTCAACAGGTCAGATGGGGTCATTGTTGAATCACCAACTTATGTGGGTGCCATATCCGCTTTCAACGCCAATGCCGGAAAAATGATACCAGTGGAGATGGACAGTGAAGGAATTATCTCGGATAAAGTGGAAGAAAAACTGAAATCATTAACAGGCAGGCCTGAATTTCCAAGATTCATATATGTTATACCAAATTACCAGAATCCTACAGGGCACACCTTGAATCTCGATCGCAGGAAACATCTGCTGGAGCTGTCTGAGAAATACCAGGTACCAATAGTCGAGGACAACCCATATGGAGAACTCAGGTATTCCGGAAAGAAGTTACCAAGCATAAAGAGTCTGGATAAAACCGGTGAAAATGTCATATATCTGGGAACATTTTCAAAGGTTATGTGCCCCGGCCTGAGGATAGGGTATACAGTAGCGCCTGAAGCGGTTATATCAAAACTTAATCTCC
>JAKBSB010000075.1 GCA_021845155.1 Thermoplasmata archaeon | reverse complement strand
AATCCTGGATAAGATATACGGTGAGAGGGATGTCCACTTCATTCTCAATGATCTCAAGCTTGTTGAATCATATTTCTCTGCGAAAACTCCAAGGATTTCTGATGAAGAAAGTTATATGGAGTTTGCGTCACACTTCCTCTATTTTGATCCATTCAGGAACAGGATAAATTCACCATTTCCATATGCGGAAACCGATCTCGCCCATATAACGGACAAACTGATCCACGAAGACAGGATCATAAGTGCATACGTTAGAGGTGTCCAGTGGATAAACCGCGACTACTACAAATTCTTCAGGGACCATTTCAGGAGATCTATCGATCCTGACCCTCTGGACATAAAGGTGATGGACCAGTGCGATGGAAAGACATTCAATGATCTGAAGCATCATCTCGAAATAAGTGAAGAGGCACTGAAGAATTCACTTAACAGGCTGGAGCAGGCTTACCTGGTAAGAAGAAAGAACAGGGGAGGGCTTGCAGTTTTCATTGTGAATGACCTCGAGAACACTGGATCACTGAGCATGGAGGAGGCCCTTCTTAAGGTAATTGGATCGTTTGGTCCCATGACAATGGACGAAATTCTTATCAAGATCCCACTGCCTGAGGATTTAATCACCGAGGCAATGCAGCCGCTGGTCCAGTCAGGTATCGTCGTCTTCGATTACATTACGCCAGTATTCTCGAAACAGTACATGATAAAATCAGATCTTGAGAACATCCTTGGAACAAGCCGGGAGAACCCTCTCAATGATCGTATAATGGCAGTAACCGAAACTGTGAATTCAACCGGTGATTACTTCCGCAGATATGGATATGCCATGAATACCGATAACATACGCGTAAGATTCAGGGATTTCAGGGATTCTGATCTTGATGACCTAATAAAGTCTGGGCAGGTATTCTATCTTAAGGCAATTAAAAACAGGCCGTGCTATATATCAAAATGGCTCATGGAATCATTACACTCACTGCGTTACGAAGAGGCAGGGAAACAGGAGTTGGAAATTTACAGGATCATAAGCAACGGATATGGGAAGGAGGCAGATCTGATTCAGAGATCTTCCATTGACGCAAGAGGTATCAAACAGATACTGCGAAATCTTGAGTTCAAACTCTGCATAACAAAGGACCCTGATACTGGATACAGACCTGTCATGGGCCTTGAACCAGTCATGGAAAGACATGAAGCTTTGGGGAGAATAATAAATGCATTTGGCCCCATATCTACGCGGGAAATGTCACACTGGTTCTGGTTCTATCCCGGCGATACACTGAAGGGAATGGATCTCAAGCCAGTCTATTTCAAGAACGATCTCTATTACGGTGAGTCCAGGAAGAATGAAGTGCAGAGTTCAATCATACTGAATATCAATGATCCAGCCTCAATATATTTTGAGAGGATATACCTGAGGGACGCTGACTTTAACTCCAGGTTTATTCTCAATGGTGAGGAGGTTGCCACTTTTTTCATGGACCGTGGGGACTCTGCCATATGGATAAGCAACATAATACTGAACAGCAGGGGAAGTGAAGAAGAGATACTCAGATATTTCAGTGAGAATCTGGCGTACCTTGACGTAAGTGCCATTGTCATGGAGAAATGCAGGGAACAGTTTTCCACTGTGACTAACCTGGAGGGTTTCAGGTGGGTTGAAAACAATCTATGCCTTGGAAACATGGAAATCTCGGATCTGACTCCTGCTGATCTCTTCAGGATAGTTATGGTCAGGTCTTCAACCAGGAAGGGAAATGATCGACTGACGTACCAGTTTCTGAAGGAACAGATCCTTGGTTTCAGAACCGAATTTGAATCATCCTACGCAGGTATACGTAATACGCAGATACAGAATTATTTCCAGTCAAATCTCATATTCACGTTCAACGGTCCATTTGGAACAGCAGCCACAGCAACAATAGAGACCATATCCCTTTACAGATCAATAAGGAACGCTGAGATGTCCGATCAGGAACAGAGAGTACTCAAGGCGATTATGGAGATCGGACCTGCATCGGAATCAGATATCATCACGTATCTAAGAAGGGATGTCTTCGGCATCAGGGATCTACTCAAGTCCCTGTTTACTAAGAACCTTGTGGCAAGGGACTCGGCAAGGAAGTATATCTATGTTCCAGAAAAGTACCGCCGGGAGGATGCCGTTACTATCTTTCTTAACAGTCTGATCAGGAATTACGGGTATTTTTCACGGGGACTCCTGGAAGACATGTTTCAGGATAAAATTGACAATGTTTTTTCCACAAGTATTTCCAGAATGGAGGAGTCCGGAAAAATATCAGAACTTCTCATGGCAACGGAAAGAAGGATCATATATATACAGAAGAATCTTCCGCTGAACCTCAACGACACCGACATATGGAGGATAATATCGCCAAAGGATTATATGGCTCTCTTCTTCAAGCAATACCTGAAATCAACATTTGGATCTGCAGGCCTCTATTTCTATTACACAGAGGGGTCAATAAAGACTGCGTTTTCGGTTAGGAAAACAGCCAGGAGTTTAACACTGGGAAAAATTATAGGTGACAGATCCTTCAGGGACCAGATAAAGAAGGAGTTCAACAATCTGGGATATGCAGTTTCATTTTCCTGAGGAGAAACATTATTACACAGATTCAGTGAATAATTTTTTAAGTACTGTGTCATCAATCAACAATGCTTGAGCTTTCAACTTTCTTCGAGGCACTTTCCCTTGTGATATCCATATTTCTGCTTATCATAACAGTCAGGGCATTCCGGAACAGGAGAATAAAGCTTCTGGAATACATAATGGCCGTATTCTTCCTGATCTTTGTTCAGGATATTGTCCTGATCCTCCAGGTGTTCTACATAATCCCATTTTCCGCCTATGATCCTGATCTGTTTGTGCTTGTTGATCTGGCAATCCTTGCAATCTTCTATGTCGGAATAGTTAGAGGTAGCTGAAATTGGACCATAGCCCTGCAAGGGAAAAACTTCTTCAGATAATTTCCGAGAATCCCGGAATACATTTCAGGGAAATTCAGAGGATATCAGGAATGGCTGTGGGCCAGACCGAATATCATCTCTACCAGCTTGAAAAGTCGGAACAGGTTGTCATCAGAGTGGATGGAAAAAACAGGAGATATTTCATACCTGACCAGGGGAGCATTCAGGAAAGAAAGATAGTTCTGTACCTCAGAAATTCCAAATCCGCATCAGTGATTCATGAACTCATAAGATATGACGAGGTTGAACTTAACCGCCTGGTGAAGGGGAGAAAAACAAGGCAGGAAAAGATAGCAAACGCAATAAAGAGCATGGAAAATGACGGCATAATATCCCGTAAAATTGAAGATGGCTATGTGAAAATTTTCCTTGTCAACAGGGATTCAATAATAAAAATCCTGAAAAAATACAGAAAAGGTTTCATAGATACACTGGAGGAAAACCTTCTTTCACTGCTTGATGAATCCTAGAATCTTCTTCGTCTGTATGAAGCATATGATACACCAATTATTCCAGCTCCTATGCCCATCCCTGCAACAAGTTCCTCCGTGTGTATTATGATGAAGTTATATGCTCTGTACAGATCCTGTTTCAGGACTGGATATGAGAAAATATTCAGACCGTAAATTGTGAAATAAGGATCCTGGAACAGGGTCTTTAACCCGGCTGTGTAGTTGTACCTGAAAAGTACAAGAGACTCCCTGTGGTTGGATATTGTATAATTGGATGATAAATTCTCCGTTATTCCGTTGAGTTCATAAGTGTCATTCCACCAGAAAGCGGCAAACGTGTTGTTTGTGGTTGTGTTTGAAAATACAAGTCCTCTGCCGAATCCTCCAGCTGGAAACTTTGGTTCCCTGTTCTGCCCATGCAGGTCAAAAAAATTAAATCTGCTGTTTTCCGCTATCCCCTGTGCAATAACCACATATCCGGAACCGGGTATTTCAGAACTGAACCTGAGATAATATGTTATCTGAAGTGTGGAATTTGTGGTAACATTTCCGGTGTTTATAATAGACGTTGTATGGTTGACACGGGTAATATTAACAATCACATGAACTGACAGTGGTTTAGCCATGTGGGTCTGCGTCAAGTTTCCAGGAGAATTGAACTGACCAAATCCATCCGGCCTCATGAAAAGTGTTGATGAATATGAAAGATTATGGTCACTGTACCGGGCAGTCCATCTGTCCATCCTCAGGGTTGCGGAATACACAGTAGGATGATTGCCTGTTTCACTCACCAGCATAATGCTTTCAAGAGAAAGATTGAAGGAAGTACTCTGATTCAGGGATATCTGGACTGACGGATAGGAGAATGGAGTTATACTGCTGCCATGATGTGGTGGTACCTGTGCAAGGGATGCCGCTGGAAGCGCTACCAGAAGAAATAGAACAGAAAATACCAGGAGTGTTTTCAATGATAAGTTATATTGTTCCTCCCATAATTATTTTTGGTACAAAGAAGCACACTGGGTGATCTCTTCACATTATATCAGAATCTACAGAATAGCATTTTCTTTGTGAAATACGTCAGATAAAGCTCAGGCAATCTTCACACTTTAATTCCATGATAATGCTCAACAACTATACAAATGGCAAACTTAATGGCATGGATCCAGAATTCAAGCGGATTCCATGACGCCTCCATGGTGACATTATCCTCAGGCACTAACACAATAAATTGAATAGATTGAGCAATATATGTGAATCATGGAAGAAACTCGTACCATTAGTCCTGGTAACTGTACTATTATGCACAATGGCATGGAAATCAACATCAAAAAATCGGAAGATATACTCAGGATACTGGGAAAGAAATACTCGCTCTTAATAATAGGTGTGCTGGGAAACTTTCCCTCGGTCAATTTCAACGAACTGAAAAAGGCAGTTGGATGCCCAAGATCAAACCTTCTGTCTGCAAGGCTTAAAGAGATGAGTGCTGCAGGAATAACCCAGAGAAAGGTGATTGATCTGTATCCTGTTTCAGTAAAGTATGAGCTCACAGAGAAAGGGAAAGAGCTGAGGGAAAAACTCATTCCATTCTTTATGTGGATCGATTGCAACTGCTATTTCATATAAAAAGTTGAAGGTTCACAAGTTTAAACCTGATTTAACTTTTTCTGCTATCCAGTTTATTAATGTTCTCTCTCTTAACAGAGGATGTGCATGAATAGTGTGTTGATCGATAAAGTGATGGATGGGAAGTATTTTTGGCCCGGCAATTATGTTTCAGTTGAACCATTGTTTTTACGCTGAATTAAAGTAGAACACTATTTATCAATCAAAATAATATGGAAAATATAGCAAAGGAACGGACTGAAGTTCTAATCTGGGTAACTATTGCTGAAGTTCTTGCAATGAGCCTGTGGTTCAGTGCATCAGCAGTATCTGGAACTCTTACTGCAGTGATGGATCTGTCGCGAAGTGAAACACCCTTCATCACTTCATCAGTACAGATAGGATTTGTAGTGGGGGCACTTTTAAGCGCTACACTTGGTTTGCAGGATAGGTTTAACCCCAGAATTATATTTTCCATATCAGCTGTTTTGGCATCCACCTTCAACATTCTATTTGTCTTCTCAGTACATCTTATTGTCTTTGCCTTCATATTGAGATTTCTAACGGGACTATTCCTGGCTGGCATCTATCCTGTGGCCGTTCAATTCATATCGTCGTGGTTTCCGCAAAAGAGGGGTCTTGCGATAGGTCTCCTTATAGGCGGGCTGACCCTGGGTTCTGCACTTCCTGAATTTGTGGAAGGACTGTCCCTCACAGGGTCCTGGGAGAACCTCATATTCACCAGTTCTGTACTTGCTTTTTTTGCAGCCATTATTTCGGTATTCAAGTTTCATGATCCTCCCATGAAGAGTCAGAGGCCGGGATTTTCATGGAAACATATATCCCATGTCATAAGGAACAGGTCACTGATGTATGATAATGTTGGGTATTTTGGACATATGTGGGAGCTATATGCAATGTGGACATGGATACCAACTTTCTTATATTTGAGCTGGAAAGGTTATTTCACCAACTCCATTCTGCTTGTTTATTCAACCGCAGGATCATTTGTTGTCATAGGCCTGGCAGGGTTAATAGGTTCAATAACCGGTGGGTATATGGCAGACAGGATAGGCAGAACAGCAGAGACTATACTCTCAATGTCCATAAGTGGCTTATGTTCAGTTATTGTGGGGTTTACATTCGGGCAGTTGCCCATAGTAACATTCGCACTGGCTTTTGTCTGGGGTGTTACAGTAATTTCCGACTCAGCCCAGTTCTCCACTGCAGTAACTGAATTGAGCCCTCCGGAATTCACGGGAAGTGCCCTGACATTTCAGATGGCCGTTGGTTTTCTTATTACCGTGGGTTCTATTGATTTCATAGGCTATATTGTTCCAGTTGTGGGCTGGGAATTCGCATTTTCCTTTCTGAGTTTTGGACCCCTCATAGGGGTAATCAGCATGTACAG
>JAKBSB010000074.1 GCA_021845155.1 Thermoplasmata archaeon | reverse complement strand
AGCTTTGATTTCGGTTCAAAGATACGGGATCATATGTGTGAAAGATCCCAAGTTTCCATGTTTGATATAAACCCTGAGCAAACCTTTCAGATGCGTAATGACAGAATTAAAGAAGACCCCGGAAAATATGATCTTTCCACGGATAACGGAATGATCTCAAGAAAAAATTAAATCTTTATTCTCAAGGTGTTCAGGGAACTGTCAGTAAGTTCCTTAATCATGACAAAAAAATTATAGAAAACAAAAACAATTCCCATTATGGAATCCAGGGATATATACTCCATAAAAATAATTGGTGAACCCTTTCTCGATGGAGAATCTGTATTTTTTACCATGAAGTGGATTGAGGCTGATGAATATAAGAATTCCATATTTGTTCTCAGGAAGGGCGATAAAGAGCCCAGAAGGCTGACATTTGGGGGTAAAGAACGGAGTCCGATTGCTGGACAGGATTACATGTATTACATTAAATCCAGTGAAAATTCTGAAAGTGTCATGGTAATCAGAAACAGCAGTGAACCCCAGGAGCTTTTGAAATTAAGGAGCATTGAAAAATTTATCCTTCATGGAAAGAGCCTCCTTGTGATTGGAACTGAGGATGCTCCAGTGGATAAACCATTTACCGCCACAAGGCTTAATTACAGATTCGACGGAAGAGGCATCATAAGGGTCAGGAAATCTCTGTTCATTTTCGGTGAGAAGCTTGAAAAGATTCTAGATGGTGATTTTGATGTCACAGATGTTGTGAGTCAGGATGGCAGGATATGGGTGGTTTTAACCAGTTATGGAAACGATGCCGGCCTGAGCGACATTTATGAACTTGACCCGACAACACACGAACTCAGGAAGATCACCCAGGGAGAAGGTATAATTAACTCAATACTTGCACTTCCCGGTGGAGATGTGGCTTATACTGGTCACAGGGAGGGTATCAAACCTTGGGCGGTCAGGAAGCTCTTTCCGGGGATTGACAGGGAATCTGTTGTTCTTGGAAAACATACCGGAAACGGTTCAATAATTTCTGACCTGTTTCTTGGTGCCCGTGATAGAATGTTCTGGGATGATGGAATATACTGCTGCGGACAGAATGGTGGGAAAACATCCATATACAGGTTTACGGATAGGAAGATGAAGGAACTCGTTGAGGGTGATTTTTCAATACAGGATTTTCATGTCAACGATGGAAAAATTGCCTATATTTATAGCTCCCAGGAAAAACCCTCAGTTCTTGTTTTCCAGAATATTGAATATGATCCAAATCCCAATTTTAAAGGTGTAAAGGGAGTAAAAGTTGAAACTGGTAATGTGGAGGGCTGGGTGATGAAGCATGGTGAAGATGATCCTAGCATCCTGTTTGTGCATGGGGGGCCGCATATGGCATACGGAGAGAGTTTCATGCTGGAATTTCAGTACTTCTTCAACCAGGGATACAATATATTCTTCTGCAATCCAAGGGGAAGCGCCGGTTATGGGGAGGATTTCTCTGAGGGATGTGTTTCAGACTGGGGAAATGGGCCTGCGGAAGATATATTCAACTTTATTGAAAAGGGTAAAGAAATTACAGGAATAAAGGGGAATTTTGCAATTACTGGAGGATCCTACGGCGGTTACATGACTAACTGGATGATCACTAATAATAACTATTTCAGGGCTGCAATAAGCGAGAGATGTGTTTCCAATCTTGTGAGCATGTGCGGAACCAGTGATATAGGGTTCTGGTTCAATGCAGCTTATATGAATATAACAGATCCATGGAAGGAGGATTCCATCCTGGAACTCATGAAGGCCTCACCCATAATGAAAATCAAGAATGCCACAACACCGACCATGTTTATCCATGGTGAGAATGATTACAGGTGCCCTATTGAACAGGCGGAACAGATGTTTGTTGGACTTAAGATGAATGGCGTTGATACAGAACTTGTAAGATATCAGGGTGATGGACACGAGCATGCCAGATCGGGAAAGCCGGGCAATATGATCCACAGGCTGGATACAAAGAATGCATGGTTCAGGAAATACATGAAGGTCTAGACTGACCTAAGACGCCCATTGTTTTCTTTTTTTACTGTAACGGTGATTTATCGTATGGTTTATTAATTCATAATCTTTTAATAATCCCAAGTGAATTATACATTGCATGACGAAGGATGGTATAGGTAAAATGCTGATTATACTACTCACGCTGCTAACAGCAGTGTTTTTCGTTATATCTCCTTCAATTGTAACTGCGGATGTAGCTGTTACTGGTGCAATTTCTGTAGAAGGACATCTCATTTCCCCTCCGGTCACAGTTGAAAGAACCAATGTAAACTACACGGGCACTACATTTAACTGGACATTAGAGAATGGAACAATGACCAGTCAATACTATAATTTTACGGGGATTCTGAGGGTACACGTGAACTGGAAAGTGGCAAACGGGAGTTTGTTCTTGAACATTCTCGAACTTGTGAATAAAGCAAATTTTACAGGAAATTTAACGATTGAAATTTCCCAGTATGCAAAAATGGGATCATCGTACTTTAACTGCTCCACCTCTCATCTCCTAGTATACATGGATCACAACTGGCAAACAAGCAGTAACCCTGGATTCATTCTACGTGATAACAATACCACGGGACCGCTTCCTCTGTATCCCTCTGACCATGTTTCCTACTATTTTGGTGTAAACTATACTGATCCTTTTACCAATAATACATGTATCCAAGGTCAAACCAACCAGAATGCCCTTGGAGAATATGTCGTGTTTAACTTCCACATTAAGTTCAACTGAACCTTTTAAATATGCTATGGTACGGGCAGTTTGGATCTCTTTTTTGAAGAAAAGGTAGGATTAAGCAATTTTACAACAGAAAGAAAACCTTTCTAATTGCCTGTTTTACTGGTATATCCAGACATGGATTGAAAAAAAGATTGAGATTTTTATGGAATGAGAACGGCTCTGCCCTGAATTTTACCTCTCTTAAGGTCCGACAACACGTTATTTGCCTCTTCGAGCTTTCTTTCTGTGATCATGGATTTCAAACCCGTTTCAGATGCTAATCTCAGTATTTCCCTTGCCTCCTTACGCAGTCCACTCGCAACGCTTGTTACATTTTTTTCCCACATGAAGTCACCGAACGGAAAATCTATCCTATCCATTACTGCTGGGATTACTATGGTCCTGCCACTCTTTGTGGATGCAACTGCTTTCTGTACAGTATCCCTGCTTGGGGCGAAGACAATTGATCCGTCGTAACCCCCAGACGGCCTATCAACAATTTCACTTGCACCAGCCTTCTCTGCGACAGATCCATGGGACCTTGTGACAGCAACAGCTTTAGCACCCATTGCTTCTATGAACTGGATTGCATAGAATGCCAGACCTCCGACCCCAAAAACCGCTATTCTGTCGTTGATATTGGGGTGAATTCTTTTAACCGCTGAAAGTGCAGTAATTCCTGCGCAGAAAAGTGGAGCTGCATCTTTGTCTTTTAAATCATCTGGAATGCGGGTTACATATTGTGCATCAAGAGCAGCAAATTCGGAATAGCCCCCATACTTGTTTATTCCGGTCACAAGTGCATTGGGACATAGATTTTCATGACCGGAAATACACTGGTCGCAGACGCCACATGCTGAATAGAACCAGCCAATTCCTACTCTTTCTCCCACCTGGAGATCACTCTTTGATTCCACGATTTCCCCTACGATCTCATGCCCGGGAATAATTGGAAACATTTCACTGGGAAGCTGGAAATCACCCTCGATTATGTGCAAGTCGCTGTGGCATACTCCATTGGCAAGCACCTTTACAATTACCTGTCCCTGGTCTATCTCCGGGTACTTATGATCTGTATATTTCAAGGGTTTGTTTTCCATCTTATCGGGTTTACCAAGCATCATTACATTCATGTTTTTCGATTCCCCTAAAAGATATAAAAATTATGAATAGATGCTTGAGAATAGTGATCTCAGCTGTTTTACCTTACTGTAGAACGGCTAACTTGATGAGTTGTCCTGAAACCGTGAGATGGCATTTCCTTCTTACATATGACCGATATTTCCAGTTCATAAAAAAAGGAAATGATGGAGGCTTTATGGCATTTCTTTAACCTTGCAAATGAAATGCCGGTACAAAAGGGAATGTGAAACTACCTGGAAAGAAGCTTCTGTGCTGTTCTGTAAAGTATCTCAGTTCCGTATTTCATAGCATCTTCATCGATGTTGTATGTGGGGCTGTGTTGAGGGCTGATTATCCCTTTCTTTTCGTTTCCAACACCAAGGAAATAGAAAGCTCCTGGCTTTTCCTGAAGATAATATGCAAAATCCTCTCCCCCCATTGATGGATTGGGGTGGAGAACTCTGTCCTTGCCCAGAACGTCCTGAGCAACCTCCTCTATTACTCTGGAAACTTCTTCATGGTTGATCAGTGCGGGATAGCCCTCAATGTATTGAAATTCATATTTTGTATGAGTTGCCTCACATACTCCTTTAAGTATATGCTCAAGTTCCTTTCTTATGATATCCTGAACATTTTTGTGAAAAGTTCTCACTGTTCCTGTCATCTCGGCGTGGGCTGCTATTATATTGTACCTGTATCCCGCATTCAGGGTTCCTACCGTAACCACTGCAGGCATGTACGGATCAACCTTCCTGGATATAATGGTCTGTGCAAGGCTGACAAACTGGGTGGCAGCAATTATTGCATCAACTGCCTCCTGTGGAGCTGATCCATGCCCACCCACACCATGTATCTTTACCCTGAATTCATCGGCATTTGCCATGGCTTCGTGATAGAATACTGCCGCATAACCTGAAGGTACTCTTGATTCCACATGCTGTCCTATTACAAAATCGACATCTTTCAGTGCACCGCCATTTATGAGTTCCTTTGCACCACCGGGTGGCAATTCTTCTGAAGACTGGAACAGTAATCTCACTGTGCCCTTGAAATCCCTGTACTTAGTCATAAGTTTTCCAACACCAAGGACCATTGTTATATGAGAATCATGTCCGCAGGCATGCATCACCCCCTTATTTTTAGAAATATATTCGACAGTGTTCTCCTCTGCGACAGGAAGAGCGTCGATATCAGCCCTTATGGCTACCGTCTTACCAGGATACATTCCCTTGATATCAGCGTACAGGTTTGTCCTTCCAATCCTTATAGGATTAAGGCCCATCGATCTGAGTTCCTCCTCAATTCTTCTGGCAGTCTCAGTTTCCCTGGTGCTTAGTTCCGGGTTTTCGTGAAAATACCTTCTGGTCTTTACCATGTAGTTTTCAAGTTCGCTATCCACTAATGCTGAATTCATGATCCTTAATGCGTAGTGTGGTTAATATTTGTTTTCAAAATTTGTAAAAAAAAATTTGGTTGTGTATGAGGAATTATCAATGTTTCCTGTTGCCCCTCCTCACGTACGCTACCAGTATTCCCATGAATACTAACAATCCGGCGATCAGTATCTCACTGGATAACATGAGTTTAGAATTTCTCACAGATATGGTGTGCGATCCAGCATTTAGTGGAGTGTAAATCCAGTACAGCGTTGGATCCCCACTGAGGTTCTTAACAATCAGAAGAACGGACTTTGATCCATTTCCCGATGAGAACGCAATCTGGAAGTCTCCGTATTTCTGCCCCGATATATAGACCAAACTTGAATGAAGTTCTGATGCATTTATATTTCCAAGTTTACTGAAAGGAATTGAGATGATAAGTGTTCCATTGGTGCTTGCATTGAATGAGACTGAGATATTTCCATTGTGAGCGGTTAAGTTCTTCACTGTGACGTTGTATCCAATTACAGTTATGTTTGATATTGTTATCTTCTGCGTTAGCACTGGTTGTTTTACCAGTGTAAAATTCAATCCTGTAATGTTTCCTGTTACTGTGATATTTGAGATGAGTGGCGTGTATCCACTGTGCACAACGGAGACTGTGTAATTGCCCTTTGCAAGCCAGACATTATAATAACCTGACCCATTGACTGAAACGTTCTTTTCACCGAAAGAGATAGATGCACTGGATGGGGAAACATACCCATTTATCAGGTAAGTGCTGTTTAATGGACTAAGGGATATGTTAACGTACACGACATGTTTGTCTGTGATATTTACCCTAAAAAATTCCGGATGGTAATTATACGCAGACACAGATACATTATATGATCCATCTTTCAGCGACTGATTGAATCTTCCGTTTACTGTGTGAATGACTATGTTGTTAGCAGTTATTGATGAGTTTCCAGGATAAACTATTCCAGAGAAGGTTCCGTTGTATGTGGTTTTCTGGAACACTATCCCAACCAATGAATCTTTGCCTGATACAGTGAAACTTCCTGTTGATGCAGACGGGTAGTACTGTGAACTGGATGTTGAGACTGTGTAGCTGTATGTACCGTTCTTGAGTGTAGTGCTGTAGGAACTCACTTTTATTGGACCAGAGTTGGATATTCCTGTTATGTTCACAAACCATGGGGTTCCC
>JAKBSB010000073.1 GCA_021845155.1 Thermoplasmata archaeon | reverse complement strand
AATGGAGAGCGCAGATGTGTCTGAAATACTGCGTGCTGTTGACATACTTAAGGAGAAGGGATCAAAGGTTACCCTTACATCATTCTTCATAAAGGCGGCAACTGTTGCTCTCAAAGAATATCCGTACCTCAATGCAGTTTACGACGAAGAGAACAGGAGGTACATCCTCAGGAAGGAATATAACATAGGAATGGCCATTGACACCCAGGACGGGCTTACGGTTGCTGTTGTGCATAATGCTGACAGGCTGAGTCTTTCAGGTGTTGCAGACAAGGTCAGGGACCTTGCCACAAGAGCCAGGTCATCATCCCTGAGCCTAGCGGATGTCCAGAACGGAACTTTCACCGTTACAAACATTGGAACTATTGGTGGTATTGTGTCCACTCCAATCATAAACTTCCCGGAAGTGGCAATACTTGGCGTACACAGGACATTCAAGCAGATGGATTCTGCCGGGAACCAGAGAAGCGTCATGTATCTGTCCCTCTCATGCGATCACAGGCTGATTGACGGAGCAATGGCTACAAGATTCATAATGAGGATCAAGGAGCTCATTGAGAATCCATTCCTGATTCTGGTTTGAGGTGAAATCATGAGGTATGACGCAGCAATAATAGGTTCAGGACCTGGTGGATACGCAGCAGCAATAAGGATCGGCCAGCATGGCAGAAAAGTACTGCTTATTGAAAAGGACAGGATAGGAGGGGAATGCCTCAACTATGGATGCATACCTTCAAAGGCCCTCATAGAGATGGCGAATTCAATGCACTACCTGAAGGACATGCCGGGGGCACATCCCTCCTTCAACCTTGACATGAAGGAATGGCAGGCATGGAAATGGAGCATGATAAACCGCCTGACATCAGGTGTTGAAACGCTTTGCAAATCATACGGTGTTGAGATTGTGAAAGGGATGGGAGTGATCCTTGATGATCACCATCTTTCTGTCAATGATGCCACATATGAATTTGAGAATCTTGTTTTGGCCACCGGATCGTCACCAGTGAAGATAAACGGAATTGACAACCCTCTTTACAACAGGGAAATTCTTGACCTGCAGGAGATTCCGAAGAGGCTTGTGGTCATAGGTGGAGGATACATAGGGATAGAGCTGGGAATGGCCTTCTCGAAGCTTGGATCACAGGTGACGGTTGTTGAAATGCTGGATAAAATACTTACCGGAGCTGAACCGGAACTTGTAAGGCCAATAGAAAGGAAGCTCAAGGAACTGAATGTACGCATACTTACCTCCAATAAGGTCAAGAAAGTTACCAGAAATGAAGAATATGCAGTGGAACTTGAAAACGGCGAGACGCTGAATGCAGACCAGGTGCTTCTCACTGTTGGCAGAAGGCCGAATGTGACTGGTTTCGGGCTTGAGAAGCTCAACCTGCAGATGGACGGACCATTCATAAAGACAGACGGACATATGAGAACCAGCCTTCCCAACGTATACGCAATAGGCGATGTTGCGGGGCAGCCAATGCTTGCACATAAGGCATATTACGATGCGGATATTGCCTCAGACAACATATGCGGAATAAACAGTGTTGTGGATTATCGGGCAATGCCGTTCGTGATTTACACTGATCCTGAAGTTGCCTATACAGGAAAGAAATCGGTCTCCGAGAGTTCATTCCCCACAGCGGCAAACGGGAGGGCACTTACAATGAACAATACACTTGGAAGCGTTCACATTTATGCTGATTCAAAGGGTATAGTCACAGGTGGTGCCGTTGTTGCCCCACATGCTTCTGAACTCATCAGCGAGATCAGTCTTGCAGTTGAATCCGGCCTCATGGCCATGGATATTGGATTGACCATACACCCTCATCCCACCGTTTCGGAGGGCGTTAAGGAGGCTGCGGAGATGATTTATGGAAAACCTTTACACTTCAAACCTCGCAATTGATCTTGGAACCATAGGATATGATGAATGCCTGAAGATCCAGAAGAATCTTCTGTCCAGGAGGCAGGTAGGGATCATTCCTGACACCCTGCTGTTTCTGCAACACCCTCCGGTATATACAACCGGCAGGAAGGATGATCCGTCAAATTACCCTGGCATTGCTGTGATTAAGACAGAGAGGGGTGGAGATGTCACATACCATGGCCCGGGACAGCTTGTGGTCTACCCCATACTGAAATTGTGGGAAAAAGATGGGAAGATAGAAGTCAGGAGCTTCGTGGTGAAACTGGAAAACATTGTCATAAATGCACTTGGAAGATTCGGATTTGAAGCTTCTGTAGGGGAAGAACCCGGCATCTGGGTCAGTTCCGGTGGGGAAATGAAAAAGGTCGCATCCATGGGCCTGGCAATAGAAAAGGGAGTATCGTACCACGGCATCTCAATAAACATTGGAAAGGAGGTTCTGGATGGTTTTTCCAGGATAAACCCATGCGGAATGGATTCATCAGTCATGGGCTATGTGGACATAAACAGGAATGACCTGATCCGGGTCCTTGTATCAGAATTTTCCGGCGTATTTGGGACATTTGACATGAAAAGTCCCGGATATCTTCCGTGAACATATAGTGATCAGTCACTTCTGTTCGGCCTTCTTACCCCGTATGTCCCATATTCTTTCCTGGATCCCCTGCCTTTTGTTTGAAAGTATTGCAACCATGAACAGGAGGGATGAGAGCCTGTTCACATAGGCAAGAATATGATCGGGAACGGAGAGTTCCTCCTTTGCACTGACTATTTTTCTTTCAAGCCTCCTGACAACAGTCCTGCCCAGATGCAGTGATGTTGACTGCACTGTTCCGTCTGGAACCACGAAAAGCCTTGTAGGCCCAACCTCCGTGCGGTAGCTTACAACTCTTTCCTCCAGCCAGTCAACCCTGGCAGGATCAAGTTTCCTGGCATGCCCGGATGCTGTAATCTCCTCTCCCAGTGTAAAAAGATCCTCCTGCGCAGTTCTCAGGTCTGTGCGGATATCATCCCATTTGGACTGGGCGATTGCGTTTCCTATGCTTGATATGGCCTCATCAAGAGTTCCCTCCACCTCAACAAGTGCAGATGACTTTGAAACTCTTCTCCTGTCTCCTGTATCGGTGCTTCCGCTGTCTCCTCTCCTTGTGAACATCGTTATTCAGGACTCCATGGGTATTCTGTATAAAATATATGATCATATGTCCGCAGTCATCTGAATTGCCTCATTCCACAGGTTTTAGCAAGATTCTGGACCCGGACTGCCAGATGAAAATGAAACTGATAATCCTTATCTATTAAGCAAACATCATTAAACGTGACTCTGAACAGGGAAGATTATCTGCTTGTGGTCTGGGAATTTCTCGAATCCTTTGATTCGGTGAGTGAAATAGACATTTCCAGGAGGCTGAAGATATCTCCCCCCACTGCCCATGAATATATCCAGAAAATAATGGATGACGGAATGGTCAGGAAGGTTGGAAAAAAGATCGATTTCACTCCGGCAGGAAGGAAAGCTGCCATTCCACTGGTGAGGACACACCGGATATCAGAGGTTTTTGCATACAATATGCTGGAAGTCCCATGGGAGGAAACGCATTCTTCTGTTATGGAACTGGAACATATATTCAAGGATGAACGTGTTGAGACCCTTTTCAGGAAGCTTGGCAGCCCGCTTACCTGCCCACATGGAAATCCCACCAATCCAGACCAGAGGATGGGGGATATACCGTCATCGCTGGTGAATGAAGGCACATACAGGGTGCAGAGAATTTCATTCGAAGACAGGGACCTCTTGAAAACCCTTGCGTCCGTCTCCATACTTCCGGGCGATACTGTGAGGATATTCAGGGATGACAATATAGTGATCCAGGGACCCAACGGGGAGATAAAACTGACACCTTATAATGCCCAGGCCCTGAGACTGGCCAGGATAGCCTGATTTTAATACAAAATCGTGCAATAACTATGACTATATAGGTCATTTTAGAAGTTATTAATGACATCATTGGCATGAAGACGATGGGAGCTATTCAGGAAAACCGGGAGAAAGTCCTGGAGGATCTTGATAATGCAAAGACTGGAAAATTCCATTTCAAGGCCATATTCATAACGGGAATGGGCTTTTTTCAGATGCATACGATCTCTTTGTCATTTCATCCGCCCTGCCAATCATTGTGGCAGTGTTCGGCCTCACAGGTTCCAGCAACATATTCGGAACAGCAACCGTGAACATTTTCGGAATAGGTATGAGTGCAGTATCGGTCGAAACAGGACTCATAGGTTCAATGGCACTCCTCGGTGCATTTGTGGGTGCACTGGTTTTTGGAAGAATTGCGGACAAAAGAGGATCCGGGGAGGTCATTGCAGCCGCGGCATACATTACCGGCAAAAGATACAGCAATACAGATACAACAGCAAAGGTTGGCCAGAACAATAAAGGGGGAGAAAGCAGGGGTCTCACGGGGAAATACTTGGTCACGATACTGGGAACATCAATAAGCTGGCTCCTCCTGGACATAGCTTTTTACGGTACATCCGTGACATCCTCCCACCCCTGAAGAGGTGGGCTTCCTATTTCAACGATATATGGCTGATGCCTTCACGGATCAGGCATCCCGCCAGAGATATCTCCATAGGCGTAACTTCCCCACTGTCCGTGGGTACCTCGGTCTGTATTAGACCAAATCTCTTTATGTTTATTGCTGCATTAAGATCCCTGTCTATTGAGAGACCGCATTCATTGCAGTGATATGTGCGGTCAGAGAGTTTCAGATCATGCTTTATGTTACCGCATTTTGAGCACATCCTTGACGATGGATCGAACCTGCCTATCTCTATTATATTCTTCCCTCTTGACGTTGCTTTGGTTTTCAGCATTGTCATGAAAGAAGACCACCCTGCATCAGATATACTCTTTGCAAGATGATAATTCTTCATCATGCCTGATACGTTCAGGTCTTCCGTTATTACTGTGCCATATGCCTTGAGCATTGCATCTGACAGTCTGTTATGGAAATCCATCCTCTGATTTGCTATATGTTCCTGCGCTGTTGAAACCTTTATCCTTGCCTTATTGCGATTGTTTGATCCTTTCTGTTTCCCTGACAGCCTCTTCTGCAATATTGCAAGTTTCTTTTCTGATTTTTTGAGATTTTTGGGATTGTTGATCTGTATTCCGTCTGAGGTTGTCAGGAATGAGGTTATGCCCATGTCAATGCCAACAGATGTAACTGCTTCAATCTTTACAGGTTCAGGTATGTTTATTCCTGACTCAGCGAGTATTGAGGCATAATATTTCCCCGATGGTGTTTTGGATATGGTGAGGCTCCTCATTTCACCCTCAATGTTCCTATGCATGAAAATACGCAATGGATTCTTGAATTTAGGGATTGTCAGATGATTGTCATTAATGGTGAAGTGTTGTGGCACTGAAAAAGAACCGCCATTCTTTTTCTTCTTGAAGGCCGGATATTTCCCAATCTTCTTGAAGAATCTGTGGAATGCACTATCAAGGTGTATTAATTCCTGTTGCAGGCTTTGCGAATTAACATCATTTAACCACTCCTTTTCTCCCTTCAATGGGGGAAGGAGGACTGACATATCCTTGTAGCTCATTCCTTTACCGGTTTCAATGTATCTTTTATTCCTGAAAGCAAGAAAATAGTTCCATACAAACCTGCATGTTCCGATGTGCTTTTCCAGAAGAAACTTCTGTTCATCATCGGGATACATCCTGAATTTGTATGCTGTGAACATGCAATTTATGTAATTGCTTTGTGGTTATTAACGTTTTTTGTGTTCGCTTTCATCTCACCCCTAAAGGGATGAGTTTTCCCGCTCACCATGATAAACAACGGTTTCGTTTTGCAGCATATTGGCTATGGAACTGCCTCCACCCTTCACCAGACCGTGTTCAATCTCGCAGTTGGAAACGCGCTTATAGCCTCACTGTTCGAAGTACCCGGATACTGGATTGCGGTGGCCACCATTGACAGGGTCGGAAGGAAGAGGCTGCAGTGGATTGGATTCACTGTGATGGCACTCATGTATCTCATACTTGCCCTGAAATACACCACATTGATCAACAGCGTCATGCTTTTCGTGGCGTTTTACGGAATTGCTTTTCTCTTCGGCTATCTTGGGCCAAACACAACGACTTTTATCCTCCCAACGGAGCTTTTCCCGACCCGCATAAGAACAACGGGGCATGGAATCGCAGCGTCCACCGGAAACTTGGTGCCGGAATATTCACTTTCCTTGTCCCTGTTCTCCTTGTCACGATAAATGTATCCGGCGTCCTTTACATACTGTTCGGGATTGCAATGGCAGGTGCAATGGTTACCATGATAACCATAAGGGAAACCAGGGGGAAATCACTTGAAGAATCTTCATCACTCCCTGAAAAAAGAGGAGGTTATCCAACAGTTTCACTGAACCCCAAGAGATGACTAATGGACGGATAACAGGGAATATTTGGTTTGTAGTACCTGGATTTAAAGGGCAGAATACGGGTCTATGAGGAAAGGGTTTGTTTTCTGTTCATGTTCAAGAGTTGTATCAGCCCCATGTCCCGGGTAAATCCGGTATTTCCCTGCCATGGACCTGAATTTCTCAAGAGTCCTGGCCATATCACTTCCGGAACCTCCAATATCAGTCCTGCCTATGGTT
>JAKBSB010000072.1 GCA_021845155.1 Thermoplasmata archaeon | reverse complement strand
AAATGCTGAAAGATGCTTCACAGGTAGATTGACTTCAAGATTTATGCTCATTCCAAGCCAGAACTGAAGTCCTATAAGTGCCAGGAATACGATTCCCGTGTTTCTGATGCGATGCAATTTTATACCATTTCCTTCCATTTTCAGCCTGATCAATATCGGCACTAATTATTAAAGAACAGTCAAACCTAAGGCTCGAAATGTTCACCTTAAACTGTTTATTTCATGAAGTCAAAGGCGATCAAAGAAAACCAGGTTGGAAGCATATGATGTTTTTTGTTTCAGTAGAAAAGTCAAATCAGACATGGATTTAGATCTGATCCTGTTCGGGGAGATTCATATTCTATTAACATCATATTCAGCAAAGTATGAATAACAGGTGTCCATGTTTATATGTGTCACTTGTAAGTTCAGTTATGGGAAGAGGTATTGTGAGGACTATCAAAAGCCTTCCCAACAAGAAATTTCCACTCATTGCAGGGCATAAACTGCAATATTCCTGTAATCTGAAATGCAAGATGTGCCCATTCTGGAGGAGAGAAGACGAAGAGCTCCTGGGTATTGATCAGGAGATCAGGATGATGGAATCCCTCAAGAGGGCCGGGGTGTCTTTTCTTGGGTTTGAAGGCGGAGAACCACTTCTCAGAAAGGATATAGGCGAAATACTTCACCAGTCAAAAAAGAGGTTTCACACCTCAATGGTGACAAACGGCTGGCTCCTCAAGGCAAAACTGGATGAGATAAAAGACAGTTTGAACTATATTTTTGTCTCACTCGATGGCATAGGAGAGGTTCATGACAGACTCAGGGGGATGGCAGGATCCTTCAGGCATGCCGTGGAGGGGATAGAGGCAGCACGGGATTATATCCCACTGGCCATAAGCTCTACCATAACCAACGAGAATATGGATCAGGCACAGGGCATTGTGGACCTGGCGGTAAAGCTGGGCGTCAGTGTGAACTTTCAGATTGCTTACGATTATACAACGGCAGAAAAAATGTCTCCAGAGAAGATGCAGTTGAGGGAGACCATAAAATTGCTTGAAAGCTACAAAATTGCCGGTCTGCCTATAGTCAATTCAAAGGAGTATTTCAGTTCAGTCCTAAATTCATGGTACGGTAATGATCCGTGGAAATGCAAACCATGGCTTACCATAAATATTGATCCTATGGGAAACATAGTCCAGCCATGTTATGTCCTGAACGAATACAATGGAAATACAAAGGTATGGGATACTGATATACTGAAGCTCTGGAACACATATGACTGGACTCCTTATGAAAGCTGCAATAAATGCGCACTTGCCTGTTATCTTGAGCCCTCTCTGTTCAACTGGCATAATCCATCAATGGTAAAGGAAAGGATACTGGATTCCATGGTGTCGCTTGTGAAAGGGGATCTTTCGTGGTAGACGCCTGTCAAAGACAAAAGGAACCGTGTTTGCTTAGGTAGGATGGTTGTGTGTCAGGTCTTCGCAAAGGGATTTGCAGGGAAATATCTTCAAATCCAGGTCCTTCTCCCGTTCAGGCCCTGAAACAACCTCAAAATACTGGGCATTGGAAACTAAACTGTCAATAGAAGATCTGCCTGGGTCGACAAAAACTACGGGAAACCAGATGTAAATGAATATTGTCAGATGAATATCCAAACTAAAATTCTCAAAAGGGGATGATGAATCAGGGAAACGGATATAAATGCACAAGAACTGGAATGAAGGCCAGTTCCATAATATTCATAATCAATTCAGCTTCAATGCTGCCAGGACAAGTGCATCTCCATTTCCCTGTGATGTAGTGTTCAGTGGATTACACTCCGGATCATTGTGGTTCATTAAAATGTGCCATAACAGTTTTTACCTGTTATTTAATTCCCTTCATGGATCTACGGGGTGTTTTTACATACTTAAAGCTGTAATATTCGACATGGATGGAACTCTTCTTGACAGTGAGGGGATGTCCGCAGTTGCCACTGATTATGGGTTCAGGAAGATTCTCGGAAGAGGCATAACCAGCGAGGAAAATGCCCAGCTTGTAGGGAGGCCAGTAAAGAAAGTTCTTTCCCAGTGGTTCCCGGAAAATGGGGATGTGATCTACGATACCGGCAGGGAATACTACAACGCCAATCTTTCTTCAATAAAAGTCTATCCTGGAGTGAAGGAACTGCTGAAGAAACTCTCGGAAATGAAGCTGGAAATGGCTGTTGTAACTTCAAGCCACAGAAGTGATGCAGAAACCCTTCTGACCATGTTCGGGATCAGGAAATACTTCAGCTTCTATATAGGCCAGGAAGATACGCTGTACCAGAAACCTGATCCAGAGCCACTTAATCTTGCTCTGAAGAAGATCGGAACTCCAGGTGGCAATGTCCTGTATATCGGGGATCAGCCATATGATATAATGGCCGCCCATGGGGCCAATATACCGGTACTGGGAGCTTTATGGGGTTCAGGGAGAAGGGAACTCCTGGAGCAGTATCACCCCCTGGCACTACTGAAAAAACCGGAAGAAGTGCTACAGTTTGCAATTGAATTCGATAAACATAAAAAACAGTAAAAAAGATTAGGAAAGAACTGCATCAGTGGTATATGGGCAAGCTGAAAATAAGTGAAGAAAGTATAATATCAAAGGCACTTGAGGGAAACGTTCCGGGAGACCCGGTTGAACGGGCGATAACCTCAATCGAATACAACGCTAATGAGGAAGCTCCCGTGATCATTGGACTGGCGGGATTTTATGGCACGTCATTTTCATTCCTTAACCGAAGTTTCACATCCATAGACTTCAAGTCAACTCTAGAGAAAATAGCCTCAACAGGAAAAGTTGATTCATTTGTCATAATTCTTCCTGATACAATGACCTCCTTTGGCGGGAACCAGTACATTAATTCCAGTGCTGTCGGAATGTATGAGGACTTCATAACACATGATGTTGTGGACTTCATAAAAAATAAGTATGGAAAAAGGAAGATTGGTTTATTCGGGAAGTCGTCCGGTGGTTTCGGTTCATACAATCTTTCAATAAATAATCCGGAACTCTTCAGGGGTTTCATAGACGTATCAGGCGATGCAGGATTCGAGTACTGTTACATGAGGGACTTTCCCCAGGCAATAGACACACTTGGCAAAACAGGGCTGACAGAGTTCATGAAAAAATTCAGGACTTCTGATTTTCATACAAACAGTGATCTCAATGTCAATGGTGTCATAGCCATGTCAGCATTCTATTCTCCGGACAGAAGTGGAGAAATGGGCATAGAACTGCCCTTTGATATGCATACAGGAGAACTGAAGGAAGATGTCTGGAAAAAATGGAAAAAGCTTGATCCACTGCAGAACGCAAGGAGTCACATCAAGGATCTTAAAAAAATGAAGATAATACTGCAGACCGGATCAAGAGACGAATTCTCCATCAACATTGGAATGCGGGGTCTGAGCAATATCCTGCACGACAATGGCGTAGATCATCAATTCATGGAGTACGACGCTGGTCATTTCGGTATTGATTATTTTTACGAGGAATCGCTGCCGGAACTTATTAACGGGTTGATTCATTGAACGGAGATGCAAACACTCAGAACAGGTCGTTCTTCACAACTACCTCTCTCCATTCAGCCGGAGGAATTTTGAACTGATCGCATATTTCTGGAACATCAACACCCTTTTTCAGGAGTTTCCTGATCTGTTTTACCTCCTTCCTGGTTAATTCTCTCATGGAGCACGCCTCCCAGAATACATCTATGCAAGTCTTGAATATTAGTTTTACCTGATCCTCTGTAAAAATCAGTGTTGCATCTGTTGTCTCAAAATACGCCCTAAAAAATAATCATCATCATTAAATAATATCTTTCCATGACAAATTATGGAAGTATTCAAGAAAAACAGAGTCATCAAAAGCAGCAAGAGCCTGAAAGATCTGGCAAACAGTTTTGCAGACTACCTGAAGAACGACAACTGGAAAGTCCAGAGCAATATACAGGATGACAAGGCAATAATACAGGCACAGAAACCTGGTATCCTGCGAGATCTTATTGCAGCGGACAGGGCCCTTACATTTTCATTTGAGAACATAAATGATGAGATCAATGTTCATGTGGGTGTAGGAAAACTGGTTAAAAATCTTGCTATAACTGCAATAGAGGTCATTCTGCTGTCAGAAATCTTCATTGTTATCGATATCCCGGAAATTGCATGGACAGACCACATTGAGAAAGGGCTTTTGACACAGCTCAACACACTTGCACAGTGATCTTCCCCTATTTTTTTCTTTCTTTATGCCCTTGGAATTTTGCAGGGGACCATGTTCCATCCGCATTCCTCTTATACGAGGTGTCATAATTTTCCCGGAAGTCCATGGTATCCATAGCGGTGATCCATGGAGTTATTGACCTCCATCCGGTGCCTCTCATCAGAAGTTCTCCATGTTCAGGGTAAAAAACAACATCCTTTGCATTGGAGTATCTGTCAGGCCATATCTCCATGTCCAGGATCTCTATCTCTTCACCCCTGTCTGCAATAAACTGGCTGCTCAGATCTGGACCGGTAGGTTTCCCCACAAGTGTACCAGGGTCAACAGGAACACTTCTTGTCCCAATCTTCAATGTTGCCTTTCCCTTCATCAGGAGGTAGTATTCGTCAACAACAGAATGGCTGTGAAGCCTTGCAGAAGAATTGCCGGGGCTGATCCTTTCAAGCCGGAAAAATGATCTGGACGGGCCTAAAAGCGGCATGAAGTACCTCTCATATCCTCCATCATCCTTTGTTGCCATACTTTTTTCGGCATTATCCATACTCTTTTCATGGAATACATTGACGATAGGTGGAACCCACAAATTATCTCCCTCTTTTCCATGAATGAAGATTTCATCAGCCCACATTGAGCAGATACGGGCAATGAAGTCCTTTCCAGACGGAGAAAGTTCGGGAATGGCCATAAAAATTGAATTTCCGGCATTTTTATTGAGATAGCCGCCTACCATTCCCAGCTCATCCCATAGCCAGTTTGCGAACGGATAGAACCTTCTCCCCTGGTCCTCTGGCAAATCCCCGAGGTGCCCCGGAAGAAAGAGTTCCCATGCAAGGTCAGTTCGTATGAGTGGTGCCATATCAGGGGTTACCCTCTTGTTGTCAACCAGTATAATTTTCATTTTAATACCATAAGGCAGGGAGTAATAAAAGTTGTCAAATCTGGAAAGTATCATATCCTGTATATTTATTCAGTTTCCAATGGACGGTATAGGCTTCAATATGGTTGCAAGCGGAAGTGCAGGCAACTGCAGCCTGATCTGGGACGGCGAAGACCTTCTCATAATAGATATGGGGATATCAAGGAAGAGGTTGAACAGGAGGATTGAAGAACTCAAGGTAGCCAGATCCCAGAAGTCTCTATTTATATCACATGAACATTCGGATCACTGCAGCGGTGTAAAAAACCTAAAGACAAAGCCGGACTTCGACATTTATACAAGGGAAATGACCGGATATGCGGCAGGCCTGAGGGATTTCTACAGAATTGACGGTGAAACTGTAATCGGGAATTTCCGGATAAGGGCCATAAATGTCTCCCACGACGCTTCCGATCCTGTTGGATATGTGGTGGAAAGCTCAGGGGTGAAAATAAGCGTGGTATCTGATCTGGGAGTCGTGTCCCCTGAACTCCTGGAATACATAAAGGGTTCAGACATACTTGCACTGGAATCAAATCACGATGAGGAAATGCTCAGGAACGGCCCTTATCCGGTATCACTGAAAAACCGTATCTCAGGCAGGTTTGGTCATCTTTCCAACGATCAGACTGCAGATGTGCTTGAAAAGGTTGTCCAGCCGGATACGAGAATTGTGCTCACGCACCTGAGCCAGAAGAACAACCTGCCTGATCTGGCACTGGAAAAGGCCAGGACAAGGCTTGCAGATAAGCAGATACTGTACAGGAGTTTGGAATGTGCCACACAGGAAAACGGCAGCTCTTTATATTTTCTTGAAATTTGAATCCTGGAGAGGAGATAATGTCAGATATAGGTTTCATAGGTGTGGGCAAGATGGGAAGGCCCATCCTTTACAACATACTGAAGAAATACAAGGTAAGCGGCATATACAACAGGACAGGACAGAAGGCCGACGAATTCGCGGCCATTGGACTGAAGGTTTTCCAGTACCCCTTCCAGGTCTCATCCAACTGCAACATAATATTTGTCATAGTAACCGATTCGCAGGCTTCACAGGAGATAATATCAGGAAAGAACGGGCTTCTCAGCCATATAATTCCCGGCACAATCATAGTGGACATGAGCACAATTTCTCTGAAAGCCTCCAACGAGAACAGGGCAAAGGTCATGGAAAAGTCATGCACATATGTTGACTGCCCGGTCATAGGCAGTGTTCCATTTGCCCAGAAAGGCGAACTCACTGCACTGTTTGGAGGAGAGAAGAAGGCATTCGATACAGTGAAACCATTCCTTGAAACATTCTCCAAAAATATATTCTATATGGGTGAGGGAGGGAACGGCCTCAAAATGAAACTCATTCACAACCTGCTTCTGGGCGAGAACCTGGCAGCTTTGAGCGAGGCGCTTGTATTCGGCGATAGGCTTGGCATGAACCGTGAACAGGTGATGGA
>JAKBSB010000071.1 GCA_021845155.1 Thermoplasmata archaeon | reverse complement strand
TTCTGAAATTTTAAGACCGGATGAGACATTGAATACCATGGTCCCATTTTCCAGGAAGAAATTGGATTCTATTGATGGATTATTGTGTATTGCATACGTATAAGAATTGTTTGCATAGAAGAATATACTTCCCATTTCCAGAGGTTCACCAACCCTGAATGGCGGCACCTGTGATGGGGTTCCAATGGTCCCATTGCCCTTCGAACTGATGTTCTGGAACACTACAGTATTGTTACCAATGCGCGATGTGAAGTTTGATATTACACCAGTGCTGTTGTTGAATGTCAGATTTACAAACCTGCCTGAGACTAGTCCAGTTGTTGCGTTGTATGTGAACTCATCCTGGTTCCTGTGGTTACGGAAATAGTTTTTCAGTATATTCCTGAAATTACCGTTGGAAACAAAACCTGCAACAAGTTTTCCTGATAAAATCGAGGAAGACTGTACTGCCGTGACTGTGGTATTGTTGTTGGAAAGTGTTGTCTGACCATTTGTAAATAGGTATCCCATGAAGCTCCCGTTTGAAATCTCGAATACGTTCATTTCTGAAGAACTCTGAATATTCATCTGGTAACTGATCATGTTGCTAACCTGTGACTGGAATTCAATTTTCATTTTGTTCCTTACCTCAACAGGCTGCGTTGTCAGATTGACCACTATCTTTGCTTCCGAATTGGCTTTACTGGATGTTGAGACCAGAAGAGTGTGCATCTGTTCCATTGAGACGATTGTCATATTGTGGGTTGATATCATGTTCAGGTTCATTGTGCTCGGAATATTCACGTAGTTAACGCCGTTCACAGATATATTGCCTGCCAGCATGGACGAACTCCCATCGCTGTTGTAGGCCAGATCTTTTATGGTGGAGTTTCCTGCCAGTGTGAAAGAGTAGTTTCCCATTGCTTCTCCGGTCGTATTTACGGGTTGACCTGAAACAGCCATGGAGACACTGCTCAGCACTAGTACTGACAGTAATCCCACGATTACTATTTTGCTAATCATCCCCTCATAATCATTAATGTGAGATAACTTATTTTTGGTACAAATACTCACTGGAATAATAAAAATGCGGAAAAATACTGGATCTCTATAATTTTTCAGGATAATATCTGTAGTTTTTTTACAATGCTGGATCGATATATTTACCATTGCTTGACCTTCCAGGTGCCTGGACAAACATAAAGAATGTAGGAACAATTCCATACAGGGGAAAGCCCGAGGGCAACTGACGCTCCAATGGAGTGAGGAAAGTCCCCTCTCCACGGTGGGTCCCAGCCGGCGCAAGCCGGCATTCCGAGAGGGATGGTAAAGAGAAAAGAAATACACGTTTCCGGGTCAAGAATGATAAGAAAATTTGACGTTTCCCGGAGTATCGATGGGAACTCTCCCTGGGTGGAGAAAGTCTAAACAGACCTTATGAGACCACTGTGAGGGTCAGGTAAGACGCAGGCCCATGGCCATACAGTCGAATGTTGCCAGCCCGCAAGGGTGAACAGAAAGGGGCTTATTCCGGGCATTCCCCTTTTATTTTTCAGAATTTTATCAAAAATCTGCATGCCTTAGAACCGTCAATAACCCTGTGAGTTACGTCTATTTCCGCATCAGTTGTGGATCTGAACATGTCGCTTTCTGCCCTGCAGGCCTCACTGTAGCGCATTGATATGCCAAGAATTGGGCAGTTGAATTCCACCAGCTCGTATGTATTGTCATCAATCTTTTTCCAGTTGGAGAGATAACCTTCCTCATCCCTCATTCTGCTCAGCTTCATGATCTTGTCATCAGGATTGAGTCCGTCAAGACTTTTCCTGTATGGCATGATCATCTTTCCAGTTCTCATCCGCAGCAGATTCACGACATGATCCCGTCCGAGCTCTTTTTCTATATAGCTCAAAGCTTCCACCGCTATTTCAGAGTAGCTCTTTGGCAGAAGATCTGTTCCATTTTCCGTGAGGGAGAAAAGGCATCTGGGCCTGCCTCTCTGCATGGACATGTATCTCCTTTTAGCCAGCCCGTCCTCCTCCAGCCCAGTCATATGTTTCAGTGTCGCCACCTTGGAGATTCCCAGTTTTTTACTTAGATCGTCCAGAGAAAGCTCCTGTTCCTTCTTCAGTTCGAGGATTATTGCTGATTTTGTATTCCCTGATTTGATCAGATTATTCATTATAAGATCATTTAAACTCATTATTTTAATGAATTGGTTGGTTTAAGAAATAAATTTTTCAGGATTAGCGATGTGAACTTTATATTTCAGAAAAACCTACCATTATCCATGTCAGATAAATCCTGTGATGTAAAGGGGTGCACAGATCTAAGCTTCAAAACCGTACCTGCCGGACTGGCGAAAAAAGCATTCTCATTTGATGACAGCAAAACAAAGGTTCATCTCTGCAAGGCTCACTACAAGGAATACAAGAAAAAAACCAAGCAGGACAGGGAAGTTGACCGGATGGACTGGGTCTGATCATCGGTAATTTATGTTGGCAGGTGAATCTGGTCTCTCGATCATTGTTACTGTGAAGAATGAGGAGAAGAACATTGGCGCCCTCCTTGAGAGCCTTGTAGGGCAGGATTGCCTTTTTGAAATTGTTATTGTTGATTCTGAAAGCAATGACAGGACTGGAGATATTGTGGATTCTTTCAGGGACAGGATTCAATCTATAAATTACATAAGGAAGAAATCCACAAGGGGTGAAGGAAGGAATATCGGCGTAGCAAATGCAATATTTGACTATGTCGCATTTACAGACGGCGATGCGGTTGCTGGAGAAAAGTGGGCGTTCCATATGCTGGAATCGCTCAAGAATTACGATGTTGTGGCAGGCAAGACCATCCAGAAAGGTTCTGAGTTCTATTCCAGGCTCAAACGGGTGGAACTCCTGTTTGATGGGAAAGAAATCACTGCACCTTCTGCAAACCTCGGGTACAGTAAGAAACTTTTCAACGAGCTTGGAGGTTTCGATGAAATGATGATCACTGCTGAAGACATTGACCTGAATCTGAGGGCTGTTTTGAAAGGTGCAACCTGGAAGAACGACGATTCATGCATAATTTACAATTATACCAGGGAAACTTTTGCCGGATTTGTGAAACAGGCTTTCTGGAACGGATACGGAAGGCGGCAGCTGGCTAGAAAGCATGGAAAACTAATCAAGAAGCTTGCAAGCCCCTCTATTTTCACCGGGGAATATATGAATTTCCTTTACCTGATGAGATTTTTTCCCGCCTTTGCAGGTTACGTTTCTTGCATGATCTTTGCTTGATGGGTTTCAACTGCATCATTTCATACCTCCACGTTCAGCACCAACAGTTATAATTTTTGTCCGCATGGAGGGGAGATGACCCATACCCTGGAAATCCAGAAAGGAATAAGAAGATCCGAGATCAAGGTATTCATGAAACTTTTTCCTGTATTCAGGCGCTACCTGAAGGATCGGGATCAGGCAAAAAAGAATCCCGAGGGGGAATGGAGCTACAGAAGGGAGATAAATGGAAGAAAAGCAGTTGATACCTTCATAGACCTGGGTCCGACATTCATCAAGCTGGGACAGGTTCTGTCAGCCCGGCCTGACCTCCTTCCTAGAGAATACATAAGGTCCTTCGAGAGGCTCCAGGATAATGTTCCCGCTGCACCATTCAACCTGGTTAGGCCCATACTCGAGAGAAATCTGGGAAAAATAGATGAAGTATTTGAGGAGTTCAACACCACTGCCATATCCGGCGCATCACTTGGACAGGTCTATACTGCCAGATACCATGGAAAAATGGTTGCAGTAAAGGTCAACCGGCCGGATGTTGAGAATATTCTCAGGCGCGATCTCATAGTGATCAAGAGGCTCCTGAAACTTGCAAAGGGGAGGATAGAAAATTTCCTATACATAAGCGTTTCAAATGTCATAAATGATTTTGACAGCAGGATATACGACGAGATAGATTACAGGAAGGAGGCAAGCAATTCCAGGGAAATTGCCATAAACATCCGGAAAAGGGAAAATGCCATTATACCTGAAATCCTGGATGAACTCTCCTCGAAGGAGGTCATGGTTTCTGAGTACATTGAAGGAACAAAGATAACAGATATAGATGGGCTCAGGAAAAAAGGCATAGACCTGAAGGACCTTGCTTTCCGGCTTGACCTGGTCTTCATGCGAATGCTGCTTAGAGACCACATTTTCCATGCAGACCCCCATCCGGGAAACATATCAGTAACTGATGACGGCAGGCTTATCATTTACGACTACGGAATGATTGGGGATTTGGACGATAAAACGAGGTTTTCTCTTCTGTCCCTCTACGACGGTCTCGTCATATCTGATCCTGACGTAATAATAGATGCCCTCCTTGGCCTCAAAGCCCTTTCTCCGGCAGCTAACCGCGGCGTCATAAGGAGAAGCATAGAAATTGCAATTGGAGGGCTTGGTGGAAGAAACCCTGAAGATACGGAAATTTCCGAATTGCTCGACATAGCCAACGACGTGATTTTTGAATTCCCATTCCGGCTCCCAAGGTCCCTTGTGCTCTACATGAGGATGTCCTCGCTTCTTGAGGGAATCTGCATGCAGCTGGACCCGGACTTTAAATTCGTGAGGGTCCTGAGGAAGATGCTATACCAGGAGGGACTGCTGGACGAACTTTACAGGAAGCAGATGGAGGAATTCATCAGGAAATCATTCAAGTCCATAGAAAAGGGGCTTGATGTTCTTCCATTGCTGAAACGCAGGCTTGAAGAAGAGGGTGACCCCAAACCTGTGAGAGAGAGCAAAAAAGTGCCCGCATCGGTATTCCTTGGCGTAGTGCTTATAAGTTCCGCTTTATTTTACAATGACAGACCAGTATTATCTGCAGTGGTGGCAGTGCTTGATCTCATTGGGTTTGCATACCTGTTGATTAAAAAATAGGGTTTTATAAAATATCTTCACTCAACTTTTATGGACTTTATCCCCTTTGCCGGTATCCTTACTGTTAGCACACCGTTAAGGTATTTTGCCGTGAAGTTGGCATCGTGATCAACTTCCGCCGGAAGCCTTATGTTTTTCATGACTGTGTCAGGTCTCTGGTCCATGAAGACCATCCCCTTTGTCTCGGTCTTTCTTGTGGCGTTAACTGATACTGAATCCCTGCCCAGCTGGACCTTTATGTCCTTCTTGTCGAAGCCCGGCATATCTGCCTCAATCACGATTTCACCGTTCTCCTCGTAAACTGTCACCGGAGGATAGAGGTATGTCATTATTTCCTTTGCCCTCTCATTGAGGTTCTTGATCATTTCTCCGCCGAAATATCTAAGTGGGTTATACATAATTATACCGTACAAAAATTTTTAGAAGTTATATAAAGTTTAACATTCTGGAACGCTACAATTTCACACTGTTGCCATTGAGTATTTTCCTTGCTGCAGAATACGGATCGGTTTTTGATTCGATCAGGCTGTCTATCTCACTGTTGTCAAGAAGCATTTCATTGAATTTGCGGTTTATGATTCTTGAGACCTCGTCCTGCATCACTATACGCATCTCCTCCTTGTAGCGCTTTCTCCTGAAATCGGGGCTTGACCTTGCCATGGATGTATGGTTCTTAATTCCGCTGATCAGGTCCCCGTAACCTTCCGTTGTGAGTGAGTTTGTTCCATACACTGGAATCTTCCATTCCCCCTGAGTGGTGAAAGCAAGTGTTTCCTCCAGGTCCTTTATGGCTATAAAGGATCCGTCCCTGTCGATCTTGTTCACTACAAATATATGCCCAATCTCCATTATGCCAGCCTTTATTGCCTGTATCTGGTCCCCAAGTCCCGGGCCGAGAACAACAATAACGGTATCTGCGAGGTTTACAATATCCAGATCTGCCTGGCCAGCTCCCACAGTCTCCACAATTATAAAGTCGTTTCCGGCAGCATCCAGGATGTCAACAGCATCCCAGACCGCCCTCGAGAGTCCGCCGTTCAGCCCCCTGTTGGCAAGGCTTCGCATAAAAACCCCGTATCTGGAAAGATTCTCCTGCATCCTTATCCTGTTCCCAAGCAGAGAACCACCGCTGAAAGGGCTCGAAGCATCCACTGCAAGTACAGATACCTTGAAATTCTCTGAAGAAAGCATCTTGCAGAGATTGCCTATCATTGTGCTCTTTCCTATCCCGGGAGGACCAGTTATGCCTATTATTCCGGCATGTCCTGTTTTGGGATATATACCCTTAATTATGAGGTTTCTCTCCAGGTGCATGCTCTGTGTCTCCACAATGGATATGGCCCTGGCGACACTTCTTGTGTCTGATCTTTCTATTCCTTCCACTATATTTTTCAATTCCAAAAGAGGCACCTATCTTGATAACTTCTTTGTTCTAGCTTCTGCGGCCCTCATGGTAACATGATCGATAATTACGCTCAGTGGAGTTCCGGGCCCATAGTTTCCTGTTACACCTATGGCTTCAAGCTCCGGTTTGTCCTCGTCAGGAATTGTTCCACCACCTACAAGCGCGATATCATCTATGCCCCTTGATTTCATTATATCCGCGACTTTCCTGAAAACAGTCAGGTGTGCACCGTTGAGAAGGCTCAGGGCAACAACATCAACATCTTCGTTCACTGCAGTCTCAACAACACTTTCAGGGGTTGGGAGCAGCCCTGCATAAAGGACCTCCATTCCTGCATCCCTGAATGCCTTTGCCAGCACAAGAATGCCACGATCGTGGCCA
>JAKBSB010000070.1 GCA_021845155.1 Thermoplasmata archaeon | reverse complement strand
GAAGTTCTTAGTATTGTCAGGGGTGCAGACCTCATTGTGATAGTCACTGATGTAAACGTTGGGGGGATAGACAAAATTGTCAACGAGCTGCACAAGGGAGGAATAGTGGTGAACAGAAGGCGCAAGAATATATCGTTCAAAAGAACAAACAGCGGAGGCATAAGAGTCCATAAGCCAAGAAAGGTTGAAATTGATGACGTGGAGATAAGGGACATACTGAAGGAGTTCAAGATCACAAATGGAGAGCTTTACATAAGGGAGAAAATAGACGCGGAGGATCTTATTGATTTCTTGCGTGGAAACACAGTATATGTTCCGGCCATAGTTGCAATAAACAAGATCGATCTTCCCCACAGCATGGACAAGATACTGAAATCAGTTGGAGAAATTGGAAAAATAGTGGAAGTTTCAGCTTCAAAAAGGACAGGAATGGACAGGCTCAAGAATGAGATCTACAATTCCCTTGAACTGGTCAGGATTTATCTTCGTGAAAAATCGGGAGAGATTGATTACGCAAGGCCGCTTGTGCTATCAAAAGGTGCAAGAGTGGAAGATGTTGGAAGAAAGATAAGCAGGGAAATGGTGCAGTCTTTCAGGTACGCCATAATATCAGGACCCAACAGGAAAATGAATGAGATAAGGGTGGGTCTCGAATATGAGGTAATGGACAGGGACGTTGTAACCCTCATAAGCAGGAATTGAGGTTGACAGGTATGATATGCAGAAAGGTTGTTTTTAAGGGAAAGGTGCAGGGTGTCAGCTTCAGGAGGCAGACCGCCCTCAAGGCTGAAGAACTGTCTGTTTCAGGATATGTTAAAAACAATGCTGACGGAACAGTGGAGGCCATATTCATGGGTTCAGAAAAGGATGTGAGGGACCTGGTAGATTTCTGCAGGACTTCCATTGTGAATGCAGAAGTGACATCATACGAAGAGAAAGATACGGTCTGGTATGGGGACCATGGATTCAGGATTCTTCACTGAAGCCATGAAACCGGTCCGTGAAATTTGACAAATTTAATTATATTAATGCGATGTTAGAAGGTCATGTCAAAGATAAACGTTCTTTATGGTTCCGGAACCGGTTATATGCTGACTCCCGGAATGAAGTCACTTCTTGATTCCAGCCTGGGGAAAATGGATCCCTCTGAAGCCTGGGATGGCAAGGTTGAGATTCCGGACCTGAAGGAGGATTCGGATCTGGGCATGATTCTCTCCTCGGTTCTTAAAAAGAACAACTTCACCCTTAATCCTGAAGCAAGGCTTGTTCACTCAGTGGGACAGTCCTCGCTGGAATTATGCAGCCTCAGGGATGGAATATTCCCTGATGTCGTGGATGCGGTGGTATTTCCTGAATACAGTGAAGTTCAGCCACTCCTGAAGCTGGCTCATGAAAAGAAAATTCGGATGACGGTTTACGGCGGTGGAACGTCGGTTACAGGAGGGCATGTTTTCAAACGAAGCGGTAAGGTTATCTCGCTTGATACAAAAAACCTGAAGGAATTCAGGCGTGGAAGCGGTTACGTTGTTCTTGGTGCCGGATTTAAGGGACAGGAAGCAGAGAATCTCCTCAATACGCATGGCCTTACCATTGGCAACTTCCCTGAATCAATGCAGTTTTCCACAATAGGTGGATGGATCGCCACCATGGCTTCCGGACAGGAATCTAACCAGTATGGAGACATAGAGAATATTCTTCTTTCCGCCAGGATTTCAAGATCGGACGGAGACATACTTCAGCCCATAGTTCCAAGGGAGAGCTCAGGACTTGATGCAAAGGCTCTGGCACTTGGCAGCGAGGGGAGGCGCGGCCTCATAACCGAGGCAGTCCTTAACACCTACAGGTCCCCTGCTAACCGATCCTTTTCGTCATACTTTTTCAGGACTTTCAGTGAAGGAATCGATGCCATAAGAAAAATCAGGAATATACCTTCAGTACTGAGACTTTCGGATGAGGCTGAAACAATGTTCTCATTGGACACAGCAGATGAGAGCACCATGAAGAAGGTTCTTAGGGGATACATAAGTGTAAGGGGTGCACAGAGAGGATCATTGCTTGTTGTAATGAACAATGATGCCAGTGCACTCCTGAATATTCCCGGCGCAATATACACGGGACCGCAGATTGGGAGGAAATGGTTCAGGGAGCGTTACATGAGGCCATATCTTGGCAACGAGATCTGGAAGATGGGAATAGTCCCGGATACCCTTGAGACTTCAGCATCATGGGACAATATTGAGACACTTCATTCAAGGGTCTCTGAAGCATTCAATGAAAAAATATCTGAAACCGGTTTGAAGGGCATCCTCCTTTCGCATATTTCACACGTGTACAATTCAGGAGCATCAATATATTTCACCTTCATGTTAAGGAGATGCAGTCCGGACGGTTTGAAGGGTATTCGAAACACTCTTGTAAGGACCTTCATCCAGTGCGGAGGAAGCGTATCCCATCATCACGGTGTCGGTTCTTACCTCTCAGAATACATTGAGAATCCCGTGAGAAAGATAGAGAAGGAAATGCAGGATCCCCTGTTTTCAAGGGAATGAAAATGGAAAAAGAATTCTCGGCAGAAACCAGGAATAATGATCTGGATTCCCTTGGGAAAACTGTTTTTGACGCAGTTATAATAGGAGGCGGAATAACGGGGGCAGGATGTGCAAACATACTGTCACAGATAGGCCTGAAGACCATCCTGCTGGAAAAGGGGGACTTTGCATCCGGAACAAGTTCGGGTTCATCAAAGCTTATACATGGAGGATTGCGGTACCTGGATCAGGGCAAGCTTGGCCTGACAAGGAATCTGCTGAAAGAGAGGAATTATCTTCTTGGGCATACCGATCTTGTAACCCCGGTTGAATTCAGGATACTTACCGGACCGGGATCGTGGAAACCCTGGAAAATCAGGCTTGGACTGATCCTTTACAAAATGCTGGGGGGAAAGAACAGATTTCCGGCTTTTCACAAAAATCCTGGCATTTATGGTTCCGGAATAGATGGATATTTCACGTACATGGACGCAAAGGCAAATGATGCGGAACTGGTCATTTACAATATTGTATCTGCCCACAACAGCGGATCCGTTTGCCTCAACTATGCAAGCTCTGAATCTATTTCCTCAGTCAATGGCGAATACAGGATTGACGTAAGGGATGTGATAACAGGAAAGAGGCACACGGTGAATGGCAGGACCGTTATAAACGCAGCCGGCCCATGGGCTGCCGAAATAATGAAGATGGCGGGACTGAGTTTCAGTGAGAAATTCAGGTTGAGCAGGGGAATACACATAATATTCAGGAAGGATGATCTTAACACGGATTCGGCACTTGCCTTCAGGAGCCCAATAGATGGAAGGCAGATATTCATAATTCCATGGGAACATGTAACCGTCATTGGCACAACCGACACGTTTGTTGAAACCCCGGATAATTTCTCTGTGCCGGATAATGAGGTGGAATATCTGCTGAAAAGTGCGGAATATGTTGTGGGGAAACTCGACCGCCATAAAATCATCGGCACATATTCAGGAATAAGGCCGCTTTATGGTGAAGGAGAGACACCCGGGGAAATTTCCAGGGATTTCTCCATTGTTTCCAGAAATGGCTTCATTTCTGTACTGGGCGGCAAGATAACCGATTACAGGCGGGTTTCAAGGAGTGTTGCCATTGAAACTGCAAAGCATCTCGGTTTAAAGGTGCATGTAAAAGGACTTCCGGCGATCAATTACAGAAGGGAGGAACATGGAGACATTTACCGGCATATCTTAAAATATGAATGCCCTTTATATCCTGAAGACGTAATAAGAAGAAGAACCGGAAGCGAGTTGTTCGATCCGGACGGAAGAGATGAGGAAATGGCTGAGATTCAGAAACTTTTCAAGGATGCTTTGAAGGAAGGTGTGCCTGTTGACAAACGTCCTGATTCTTAACCCTGTCTCCGGCGGAGGATATGTCATGGAAAAATGGCCCGAGATCAAGAGATCGCTTCAGGGGCTTGATTATACAACTGTAATCACTGAGAGGCCAGGACATGCCGAAGAGATTGCAAGAGAAGCGGTTAACAACAATGCGGAATATGTGATCTGTGCAGGCGGAGACGGTACGCTTAACGAGGCTCTGCAGGGAATGGTCGGTACGGAAACTGCCCTTGTTCCCATTTCAGCCGGAACCGGTTCCGATTTCATCAGGAGCTCTCCCCTGGACACTGGTAGCATTACAGGGCTCATCAGGGATCATTCAAGGAGGAGGATTGACTGTGGCATTGTACGATACCAGGGAGGAGAACGCTACTTTCTGAATATACTTGAGATTGGATTTGGAGCTTCCGTCATGCAGAGAGTTAACGCAAGGAAGAATGCAAAGGGCGGTAACGTGTTCATAAAATCAGTGTTAAGGGAAATATGGGACCTGAAATACTATGAGATGGTGATTGGCCTCAGTCATGGGACGGAAGATATCAGGGCAACCGAGATCATAATAGCCAACGGAAAATACTTTGGAGGAGGCATGAAGGCTTCCCCGAATTCTGTTCTTGACGACGGGATGCTTGATGTCCACATAATAAAGGATATAGGAATGATCAGGATGCTCGCAGGCCTTTCCAGCCTCAGAAACGGTAAGTACGTTGGGAAGAAAACAGTCAGGAATATGATCCTGAAGAATATAAGTGTTGGAGGGGATCCGGCCCCAATAGAAGCGGACGGAGAAACCCTTGGAACCACTCCTGCAATGATCTCGGTCGTACCTGAATCATTATATGTTCTTTCGGACAGCTAACTGACTATTTCATAACTGTATCCAAGTTTCTTTATCCTGTCCAGAAGCTGTTCCAGGTGATCCTCACCCCTGATATTGACTGAAAATTTCACTGTCTGGAATCCTACCGGGGTATTCCTGGAAAGATTGTCCACCTCTGCATGGAATATGTTCCCTCCAACTTCTGATATTGCGGATGAGATCCTGAAAAGCGTCCCGGGCCTGTCAGGAATCCTGAACTCCAGCCTTACAAGTTTTGACTCTATTTCCATTGACTTGTATATTATCTTGGAGAGCAGAAGAAGGTTTATGTTGCCACCCGACAGTACGCATACAACCTTTTTCCCCTTCACGTCAACCTTCCCTTCCATTATGGCTGCAAGGCTGGCGGCACCCGATGGCTCAACCAGGATCTTGTTCCTTTCAAGAAGCACATATATGGCATGGGCAATGATCTCATCCGGTACAGTAACGATGTCGTCAACATACTTCGAGACTATTGAGAGTGTTATTTCTCCGGGATATTTCACAGATATTCCATCCGCTATGCTGTTTCCGCTGGTATGTGGAACAACCCTCCCTTCCTTGACAGAGAGGCGCATTGAATCTGAAAGTTCAGATTCCACCCCCACTATTTTCACGGAGGGTTTCAGGAACTTTGACGCCATTGAAATTCCGGAAATGAGGCCTCCACCTCCTATTGGAACAACTATGGTATCCACATCAGGGAGTTCTTCCATGATCTCCAGGCCTATAGTTCCCTGCCCAGATATAACGCTATAATCATTGAAAGCTTCTATGAAGACTCTGTTTTCCAGTCTTGCCAGTTCATCAGCCTTCAACTTTGCATCGCTATAGTCATTTCCAGACAGAACAACCTCTGCCCCATAATTTTCAACAGCATTGATCTTGGCTGGTACAGAGGCTTCAGGCATTACTATCTTGGCCTTTATTCCATTGAACTGGGCAGCATATGCAACTCCCTGTGCATGATTTCCGGAACTGGCAGTTATGACGCCCCGCATTTTCTCCTCAGGCGTTAACTTTGACATACGGTAAAGTGCTCCCCTGGCCTTAAAAGACCCTGTTTTCTGGAAATTTTCAAGCTTCAGGTACAGTTCGCACCCAAAAATCTTTCCAAGAGTTGTGGCTTTATAGAGAGGTGTCCTGTTTATTTTCCCTTTCAGGTATTCAGCCGCTTCCCTGAAATTCTCCAGTTTCAGTTCCGTCATTGTTTCATACCCTCCGGGTTTATGATCCTGTTTGTAGTGGTGTTAATTTTTTTCAGGATTTCTGAAGTATTTTGGAGAAAGAGTTTCATCTTTATCTCTTCCATCTCCCTGTATTCCAGGTCATCTATACTTTTCAGGTTTATTGCTACATTGTACAGCACACCCTTAATTGCACTTTCGGCAAAAATCCCGGCGCATGCTGAATCAGTTATGGCGCTTTTCAGGCCGTGCCTGGTCATAATTTCAGCCATTTCCATTATGGCGTAAGATGCCCTGGCAATCTTCCATGGTACAATTATGGCTGTCCTGGATGCCTTGTCAATCTCCTTTTTTCTCAATCTGGCACCCTCCTCTGTGCTTTTATCCATACCCCACGCCTTCACTATGAGATTGAAAGCTTCCTCGTCCTTTCCCATTAGTTCCCTCAGTTCTTCCTTTGCTGAAACCGATCTTTTCTCTATGTTTTCCATTTCATCCCTGTAAGGGGCGTAAGTCTTTTTTCCTTTAGTAAGGGATGCAACCATTGATACCAGTGATGCAGCGGTTATTGCCACCAGGGCGCTGGCTGCACCTCCTCCAGGAGCTGGGGAAGGGCTTGACAAGCGTTCCATGAAGCTGTCCAGTGTCTCCATTTATTCACCCCAGACCTTTTTCTCCAGTATCTGTTCCGTCTTGAACTCGTTGAGCTGAAGGTAGAACCGGGATACTTCAATCATTGCATCCATTGGCACAAGTCCAATCACTTCAGATTCTGCAACAGTGATA
>JAKBSB010000069.1 GCA_021845155.1 Thermoplasmata archaeon | reverse complement strand
AATCTTGTGCACAACTCCAATTATGTGGGAGAAGACAAGGAAAGAAATATTATCCGAATTTTTGTATACTTCATCGATCAGATCATCCTTCAGTTCGTCCACATCCTCTTCAAGTTTCTCTATATTTTTTCTCTGCTCAGTCATCTGTGCACTCTCTGCGTTCAGGAAAATAGTTCTTACATGTTCAAGGGAAATCCTGCTTATGTCGAGCATCTTGACAAAAACTGCATAGCCCGACTTAAGCATCTTTGTGGAATCATCATCCTTACGGTTGTGATTCTTTCCCATCCTTCTTATCTCCCTGGAGATGTAATAAGATTTATCGAGTATGTCGTCACAGGTTTCAACAAGGTTTGACAGATTGTCCATCAGATTGGAGCTGATGGCTCCACTCGTTATATCGTGCTTTATCTCAACAGTGAGTTCATCTGCACTTCTCTCTATGATTCTGACCTCGTTGTTCAGTGAATCGTAATCCACATGGTCAATCTGCAGCATCTTTTCAAGAATATCTACTGCCTCCTTTGCATAATCAATATATCCAGTCAGCTTGGACAGTACACTCTTCTCTCCCACCATGAGAAGTTTCTTTAGAAAATTTGCGTTGACCATTGACAGTCATTACCATCACATATTTATAAAATTCATTTACTGTGAATTATCTCATACAGGAACCTCCTGAAAAGTTCTCTGCCTGAAGAAATAAGTTATCGCTGAAATGGGAATCACTATGAGCAATATTATAAATGCGGCTGCGGAACCTGCATGTAGCTCACCTGTTGTTATAAGGCCGAAGGATGACAGTGAGAGAGTAAACCAGTTTTGTGGGGCAAGAAATAGTGTGGAACCGTAATCTATTGCAGATCTTACTGTTACAAAAAGGAAACCTTCAAGTATTCCTGGCAGAACAAGTGGGAAAAGAATCTTAGTAAATACCTCATAACTCTTCTTACCCATTATCCTGGCAGCCTCAAGCAGACTGTTGGACAGTGAGTCAAAAGAGATGGAGATGGAGTTGCTTGCATATCCAAGCCTTCCCGTTGTGTATCCAAATATCATCATCAGAGGAACCCTGTTTATCAAGAAACCTGTTATGTTATTGTTGTAAAGTGACAGGAAACTGATTCCGATAATTATGTTTGACATTGCAAATGCCAACATTATGATGAAATTGAGTACTCTCCTGAACCTGTTTCCAGAAATCTTTGAGTTGTATGATATCAGTACCGAAATAACTACGGCTAAAATTCCAGCAAGTATGGTTGTTATTATGGTTGACCACACGGAAAAAGGATAGAGACTCAAAGCAGTCGAAAAACTTGTTGTATTTGCGTTGTTTGGAAAAATTGTAAGAATCCATCTTGTTGAAAATCCACTGAGTGTAATTATGATAATTTCAACAATTGGAAGAACACTGATAATTGATGAATACACTATCAGAACAACCTTCAGCGACCTTTTCTTAATAAGTTTCTGATGAAATCCCTTCCCCTGTATTGTTGCATACCTGTTCCTGGATATATAGGTCTGAAGCACTATTGCGACAAAATTAATTATAAACAGTACAAACAGCATGGATGTTGCGAGTCTCCAGTTAAAATATGAAAACAGCTGAGTATATGCCGCGGAACTTAAGACCTGGAAAGACGGAGGTGCAAGAAGAAGAGGGACAGATAGGGACCCTGTTGTAAGCAGGAAAACAATGACTGTTCCAGAAACAACTCCTGGGGTCAGGAGAGGTAGTGAAACACCAAAAAAAGTTTTGATCCTGGAATTTCCATTGGCAATGGAAGCTTCGACCATTCTGTAATCAAGATTGTTGAAGGACAATGTAAGATAGTTTACCATGAAAGGAATCATTGCAATGGTCATGACAACTATCAGGCCATAGAAAGAGTATATCTGGTTCAGGGCACCTCCAGAAATGCTATCCATTATGATAAAGACATAGGATATTATAAAACCCGGGATGGCTAAACTTATCATAAGTATGGTTCTTATGATCAACTTTGCCCTGGTCTCAACCCTGCTGAAAAGGATTGCAATAGGTAGCGAAAGGACGAATGAAAGGGCAACCACTGACAGGCTCATTTCAATAGTATCTATTATGTCCTTCCTGTAAAAGCGGTTATGGAATACGGTCAGGTAACCGGACAGTGAAAAATGAAGGGATGATGGATTTGTAAAAATAAGAAGGATTGCATCTGGAACTCCAGTCAATGAGGTCATAAAAAAACTTAAGAGTGGTAGTATTATCAAAAATGCAAATATAATTAAAATTAAAAAATAGAGAGATAGCCCTTTAAACCTCATTAAGATCATAAGCCTTCTGATAAGTCATGGCAAGGCTAGTATCTATAAAATTATTTTGTGTGACTCCGGAACTGAATGGGGAGTAAGGGGTACTCCCAACAACCACACTGGCAGATGCAGTCGCGTTACTGAAGACTGAGTCTATGTAGTTTGCATTGTTTGTGGTGAATGTCTGGTTGTATGGGAAGATATCGTTCTTGACCTGATTTATGGAAAATGATCCTGCAGGTATGGGAACCCCTGAAATAATCGGAGGCTTGTGGAACACTTTGGTAATGTTCTGCTGACCTTGTGTGGATAAGACCCAGTTGACAAAGTCCTGCGCATAGGTCATATGAGGAGCTCCTTTGACAATGGACATTGCAGTTGGGCCAAGCACTGTGGAATTTAACAGGTCGGGTGCAAGGTGGTATCCATTCTCAGAGGCATACAGGCTGGGCATATATGTCCAGTCAAAAGTGATTGCTGCTGTACTGCTTTGTCCCAGTGCCACTTCTGCATTCTCATCATCAGATTGAATGGGTGTCACAGAATTGTTTGCAAGAGCGTTCATGTACGTCTTGAAATTTGCCTTGGCAACTGCGGTATTGTTGTCAGCCTTCTGCATATAATACTGGTATACGAGGGAGTAGAATGCGATACCGGTTGTTGTAGAGGTCGATGGGTTCTCCATGATAATCTTTCCTTTGTACATCGAGTTAGTAAGATTCAGGAAAGATGTGGGTATCTCATTTGCCGGGAGATTATTTGTGTTGATGGAAAGCCCAAGCACCGCATAAGTGAAAGGATACCATGTCCAGTTGGCAGATCTCCACAATCCCCCATGGAGGTATTCACTCTGGTTCGATATGGCCGAAGGTGTATAGCTCTGAAATATTCCATGGCTCTCTGCGCTTATATATGCTGAAGGTGCGCCACCAAAGAGCACATCCGCCTGAGGGCTGGATTGATCAGCTATGAGTTTACCCACAAGGGTTCCCATGGAACCGTACGTTGCCACAACTTTAATTCCAGTGGCATTGGTGAAATTAGCAAAATAATTGGATGCAATGCTTGATCCGTAATCCGCATAGATCACTACCTCCTTAGAGGGTGCCTTGCTGGAATTAAGATAAGTAATCCCAATTGCCACGCCAGCTATTACAACCACTATCACGACAATAGCAGCAATAATTCCAGTTTTTTTATTCATGTACTATCGGGGAAGTATTGAAAAATGGGTACTTAACCCTTTGTTATATATTTTCTATATCTCTAATACCTAGCGAAGGAAAGCAGGCCATTTCCGGTTTTCCAATAAGGCTTAAACCGTCACAGTCTTATTCTCCAGTTTTGGTTCTTGAGAAAATATCATTGCCCTATTCTCCGCAGTGGACAGTTTTACTTTCGTTCCAAACTCCTTGTTCACGTCATCATCAACCTCAAGATTGACCGTAAGATCATTATTCAGATTAATTATGAGGTGGTTTTTGCCAGAAAAAAACTTTTCCGAAATTACAGTGCCGTCTATCCATCCATCGTCCCTGAGCCTTAGATCAGTCATTCGAAGGCAAATATCGCAGTGATCTGATTTCTTCAGTGAAGTTTGGTTGATTGGGGACATCTCGACGATCTTGTCTTGGATCCTGATACTGTATTTTTCATGATTTAAACCTTCTATCACTCCTCTATACTGGATCACCTCATCCATGAACGAAGCAACCACGGGATTTGCCGGATTTTCATAGAAAATGCGCTGATTTCCAATTTGCTCTATTTCACCGGAATTCATGACCGCAATCCTGTCTGCAAGCAGCTGTGCCTCTTCCTGATCATGAGTAACAAATAGCGTTGTAACTCCCATTTCTTTTGTTATTCTCAGTATTTCAAGTTGAAGCGCCTTTTTTACCTGCCTGTCAAGGTTGCTTAACGGCTCATCCATTAAAAGTATGTCAGGCTCAACTGCAAGTGCCCTGGCCAGTGCTACTCTCTGCAACTGTCCTCCGGAGAGCTGTGACGGAGTACTGTCAATTTTTTCTGAAAGTCCAACTTTTGTGAGAAGATCCAGGATAAACTCATCACGCCTGGAGGCATTTGTTCGGTCTGCCTTAAGAACAAACTCAATGTTCTTCCTGACACTCATGTGGGGCCAGACGGCATAATCCTGGAAAACCATGCCGATCTTCCTCTTCTGGGGAGGAATCTTTGAAACGTCCGCACCATTGAAAAATATCTCACCATTATCCAGTTCTTCAAGGCCAGCCAATACTCTCAATAGAGTTGACTTTCCAGAACCACTGTAACCCACAATTACAAAAAGTTCCCCTTTGAAAACTTCAAAATTTATTCCCTTCAGGACAAGTTTGTCGCCGAAGGACTTGTTGAGGTTTTTAACCCTTATAATAGGGTTGTTTTCCGTCATCCTATATCGACCTTCCATGATTCATTGAACCAAATATTGCACTCTTTACTTAACATTTCCCCTGCTTCATTTCTAGAGCGGTCACTGATAAAAAATTAAATACAATTCCACATTTCTAACTCATGAATCACACGGAATACAGATACCGGTATGACATGGATCTCAGGTTTGACCAGGTGAAGCGAATTATTTTCGGAAAGAATATGTCAAAAACTGTGGGGAAGGAGTTATCTGGCATAGAAAAGAAAAATGTTCTAATTGTGACGGATCCAAATGTGCATAAGTTCGGTCTTTTGAATGAGGCAGTAGAGTCAATCTCCAGTTCTGGAATCAGGTACGAAATCTACGAAGATATCTCAAACGAGCCAACCATGGAAAATATCGTGAAAGCCGTTTCATTTGCAAGGGAAAATAGTGAATTTGACTCGGTTTTAGGCATAGGAGGCGGAAGTGTGCTGGATACAAGCAAAATGGTGGCCAGCATGATTACCAACCCAGGCGAACCAAAAGACTACCTTACACCAGTAGAGGATAGATTTAAAAATCCTGGTGTTCCGAAAATTCTCATACCCACCACCGGAGGGACAGGAAGCGAAGTATCAAATATGTCCGTTGTAATTGAAAAGGATACTATGTACAAGACCTGGGCAGCAAGCAGTAACCTCCTTGCCGACACTGCATTAGTGGATCCGGTACTTAATTTGAGCGCACCTCCAAGAACAACCGCCGCAAGTGGAATGGATGCACTTGCACATAATATTGAGGGTCTCATAAGCAAGGAAGCCAATGCAATTTCAGATGGCATGGCAACAAAAGCGGCCACACTTATATCCAACAACCTCAGGACTGCATACAATGATCCCGGAAACATTGAGGCAAGATCTTCGATGTCAATGGGAGCCATGCTGGGCGGAATGGTTATAACATATCCCTGGGTGGCGGGACCATCCATTCTGGGACATTGTCTCGGGGAGGCATTTGGACCAAAATATGGTGCTATACATGGTGTTGCCGTGGGTCTCTCCCTTCCATATATACTTGATTTTAACATTTCAGCTGCTTATAACAAAATATCATCTCTTGCCAGAATATTTGGGGTTAAGCACAAAGGAGAATCACCAAGGACAGTTGCAGCAAAAATTCCGTCTGCCATCATCACTCTCCTGGAAGATTTGGAAATGCCAACCACTCTTAAAGATATAAATTTCCCGAAAGGAGATATTGAAAAGTTTGCAAACTATATTTTTGAATCGAGGCAAAAATTGTACGATCTTCCAAGATTCAACCCGAGGAGACTTACTAAGGAAAACTCCATCAGGTTGATTACAAACATGTTTGACGGTACGTTTGAGAATTACAATGATTCCGGGAGGAAGTGATATAATGGAGACATTCAAAATGTTTATTGATGGAGAAATGGTTGATTCATCAGACCATAAACAGATAGATGTTAGAAATCCGGCTAACGGGGAAATTATCGCAAGAGTCCCATCTGCAAGCAAAGATGATGTAGGACGGGCTATAGATGCAGCCAGAACGTCATTTGAATCGGGATCATGGAGCAGGTTATCTCCAGGTGAAAGATCAAGCGTTCTGTTCAAGGTCGCTGACCTGCTGGAAAAAGAGTCGGCAAAATTTGTCGAATTGGAGACATTGAACGCAGGAAAGAGCATTAAACAGGTGTCAGGTTACGACATACCATACACACTTGACAATATACGCTTCATAGCTGGATCAGCGAGGATACTCGAGGGAAAGGCCATGGGAGAGTATGTCCAGGACGGAACCAGTGCGATCCGGAGAGAACCTATTGGCACTGTGGGTGTCATAACACCGTGGAACTACCCTCTCATGATGGTAATATGGAGAGCCTTTCCTGCAATTGCTGTTGGTAACTCAGTTGTAGTCAAGCCCGCAAGCTATACCCCACTTTCAACGATGAAGCTCAGTGAAATTATGGAAAAAGCAGGCGTACCGAAAGGAGTATTCAATGTTATCACAGGGCCTGGAAATATGGTCGGGGAGGAGCTTGCGGGCTTGACTAAGATCGGAA
>JAKBSB010000068.1 GCA_021845155.1 Thermoplasmata archaeon | reverse complement strand
TATGCTCATAACTGGTAAGGAAAATATAAATAATGAAATGGTAGCATTCAACTTCGCTGCAAACGCTGTAAGAAACGCAAAGGCTACCGTGGAATTTATGTTTCTGGGCAGGGGAGCACAGGCCGCAAATAAAAGACAGAAAAGTTCTCCGCAATTCATGGAACAGGTAGAAAGTTTGAAAAAACTATCAATTCCCATAAAAATATGTGAGGTAAGCATGGCGGGGGAAGGACTTACCAGGGATGACATATTTCCAGGAATTGAACTGGTTTACGGTGCAGTGGAAGCTGATGCCAGAATTCAGGACGGTTATTCGGTCATAACTTTCTAGGTGAATAATGTATACAATAACTGAAATCCAGTTTATTCTTTCAATAATTTCCGGTATACTTGTGGGGTTTTCGCTGGGATTGATTGGGGGAGGTGGGTCTATACTTGCCATCCCGCTGTTGATATATTTTGTCGGTTTCGATCATCCTCATATTGTAATTGGAACAACTGCACTGGCTGTTGGAATTAATTCATACATAAACCTTGTACCTCATACATTGAAGAAACATGTCAATTATAAAGTGGGAATAGAGTTCACATTGCCCGGAATCGCAGGTGTTCTTGCCGGTTCTGAGTTAGGACTCCTGACTCCGGGACATGATCTCCTTTTCTTTTTCAGTTTTCTGATGATCGGGATCGCGATATACATGCTGAAAAGGAAATGTATAGACCTATCGCAGGTAGAGAGAAAAATAGTAAAGTCTTCCAGGTCTCTTTTAATCCTTATTCTAACTGGACTGGTTGTGGGATTTGCTTCCGGTTATTTTGGAATAGGTGGAGGTTTTCTCATAGTGCCGGGTCTCCTTTTCGGTGGTGGACTGAATATAATTCAGGCTGTGGGAACATCTCTTATGGCAGTTGGAACTTTCGGCGTTATAACTGCGGCAAGATACGCCATCAGTGGTGATCTGGACCTTTTGATCTCGGCATTGTTCATCACGGGTGGGATATTTGGTGGATGGTTTGGTGCAAGACTCGCCGGAAAGGTGCCCAAAAGAAGGCTTACACAGATATTTGCCATAATTGTTATAATTGTCGCTTTCTATATTATGTACCAGAACTATAGTGTGGTGTTGCACCTCTGATCAGCAACACATTCCCATTTCGGGGTAGGTATTCACTTAAATAATTAACATTTATTTTATTGAAATTAAACACAGCCAATGATAGCGCCGAGGGAGAGATTCGAACTCCCGATCCACAAGGGAACCAGATCTCAAGTCTGGCGCCGTACCGCTGGGCCACCTCGGCAAAAATTAAGCAATTATCTCCTAAGCCTGCCGTTCGATCTTATGGATGGCCTGCTCTTGTCGCTTCCTGACCTGTTTGTCCTCAGTCCCCTTCCCTTGTAACCTGCAGAGGTGAGACCTCTGTAGACTCTTCCCTTGTTCTGGGGTTCTGTGATCCATGAAACCTTCGGGTCGTTGTAAACTTCAGGGGCAGTTCGGTCAAGAAGGATAACTTCATAGTACTTGTATAATCCATCTTCTCCAACATAGTATGAATTGAAAACTTCCATGTTCGGGAATTTATCTGCAGTTCTCTCTTCTGCTATTCTCTGGATACTCTTCTTGGGAGTGATCTTGGTGTAGGCCATCCTTCTCGGTCTTCTCCCACCCATTATCTTGGGGCGATGACTTCCTCCTCTTCTTACCCTTGCCCTGACTATAATATAACCTTTCTTGCTTTTGAATCCGAGAGATCTTGCCCTGTCAACTCTTGTTGGGTGTTCAACCCTTTCAAAAGAAGGGCCGTTTCTCCAGCCGATCATCCTTTCCTTGTGCATTTTGTATATATCTGATTTCTTGAGACTTTTCCAGGAATCCCTTACAACACTGTAAGTACTTTGAACTTCACTCATTATTATCGCCTTTAGTATCTAACAGAATAGGAGTAGTTATGGAGAATATAAATATGTTCTCATAGACAATTCCAGACTGTAGATAGGCAATTACGCCATGAATTAAGAACATTCTGTTACTCAGGTCAAAGAAAGAAAAATTAGTTATTTATTCAGGCCATTATCTGGAAGTGAAAGGTTCACCATTCAGGAAAAGATACATCGTTATTTACAGCAGTTCTATGGAGGACCTTATAAAGCAGCTTGACAGGGATCTCTTCTCCATGTTTCGTGCTAAAAGGAAATATCTGGAGGGTCCATATGCAATATTTCTCACGGATCAGTTCAGGAAGAATAGACTCATTGAATTTATAAATTCAAAGAACTGGGATGTTTCTACACTGTTAACAAGCGGAACAATATTGAAGTGCAAGAAATTCATTGCCATCCATTCCCAGCAAACGATTCAACAGGATCATTAGGGACTTTTCTTTCTTATTATTCCAAGTTCAGGTTCAGTTAGGGAGAGTTTCTCAGACAGGTATTTGCCAAAATCACCCGAATGTCTGTCCATTATACTGTAAAACCATAGATATTCCATTGCACTTCTTGCGCTCATATGTGTAAGCTTCCCGGTTTTCAGCGAAAGGCTCTTCCTGGCATTTCGTCTCTCACGAAGCCTTGACATCTGCATTATATATGACGGAAATTCATACTTCACATAGTGCCTGTTTTTATCCTTAATGGTGAAAGAGACCCCGGCAGCCAATTCTTCCGCATAGCCCTTAAATGCATAATGCTGTTTTTTCATCACCCTCCCGATGAAAATATCAGCAAGTGATATGAGGTCAAATGACTCCATCAGATCCATATCATTTACACACTCAAGGGGAAGGTTCTTGTCTATCCACATGAGATAGTCTTCAGCCTGGAAATCCTTATCATACATATCTCTCATTATTTTGGAATAGTCTCCGGATCTGAAAGTGTCCTGCATTACGTTGTAAATGGAAGTCTGGCTGTCTCTCATGGACACTCCTGATGATCCTGAACCATCTCTCAGGGATTCTATGTCGTTAAGGATTGATCTGATATCAGACCCGTTTTTTTCAATAATTTCAGTTACAAATCTCTGATCCATCTTGACATTCTCGGTCTGCAGGATCTCGTATATTTTTCTGTTGAGTTTCAGCTTGAAATTCTTGTAATCCGTGTCATTCCTTCTTCGGTACGGAACAAACTCTATTGCCGTTGAGCTGTCCAGGATAATCTTTCCCACACTCTTTCTTCTGAATTCGTAATAATTATTCATGGTAAGGATAATGGGATTCTTTGTTCTCTGTATAACTTTGAGAAGTTCAGACAGACCCCCGGAATCCCCTCCAGTCTCACTGCTTCTGCCTTCAAAAATACTATCTGCTTCGTCAATCAGGATTATCTTCTTCTGCCCTTCTGTTCCAAAGTTTGCGAAAATATCCTGGTAAAGAGCCGCCATTAGAGCTATGGACTTCATGCTGTCCCTGTTCCTCTGGTCAGATGCATTCATCTCAACCAGTGGATATCCGAGGTCATGGGCTATGGCAAGTGCAGCGCTTGTCTTCCCCACTCCCGGAGGTCCATACAGCACCAGAGATTTCTTAAGGGGGACTCCCTCCTTCCACTGGTCAAGCCACTGTGAAATCTTTTCAAGTGAGGATGTTGATATTATGAGTTCGCTTACGCTTTTTGGACGGTACCTGTCAGCCCAGCTCATATCTCAGGACACCTTCAAACCGGGGGACACTGGCCTGTCAGCTGTAAGTAAGCTCAATACACCCTGGTCATCAACCGCAAGAAGCATACCCTGACTTTCAAGCCCCATGAACTTAGCCTTTTTCAGGTTTGAGAGCACAACCAGTGTCTTTCCCAGCATGTCCTCTGGTTTGTATGACGGATATATGCTGGAGATTATCTGCCTCTTTTCATCTCCAAGGTCAACAATTATCCTCAGCAGGGATCGGGATTTTTCAACTTTCTCGCATTCCACTACCTTACCCGTTCTGATCTGGATCTTCCTGAAATCATCAATGTCAACTAGCTCGTCATCTTCGGTCATTGTTATCCCCTTTTATGGGTCAGAACCTCATTTGATAAATTCTTTCCCAAGTGTTTCCCTTGCAATGATTACCTTCATAATCTCTCTTGAACCTTCTGCCAGCTGAAAAGACCTTATGCCCCTCAGAGCCCATTCTTCCGGGCAGTCTTTTGAATAGCCGAATGCACCCTGCCACTGCAGAGCATCATTTATGGCATCGAATGCCCACGTCGTGGAAATGAGTTTCGCAATTGCGACTTCCCTGCTTACCTGGAACCTTGAAACTTTATGGTATCTCTGTTCCTGGTCATAGGTCCACAATGCTTTATAGCCCATGATCCTTGCAGCTTCCATTTTCGCAACATTGTCGGCAAGCTGAAACTGCAGTCCCTGAAACTTTGCCAGTTCCGAACCGAAGGCCTTTCTTGTCTTCAGGTAATTTGATCCATTTTCGAGAGCCTTCATCGCGCTCCCGGCACTTATGACAGAAATAAGTGCCCTTGCAAACTCAAATCCCTCATGTATTATGTTGAAACCGCCGTTTTCCTTACCGATTATGTATTCTTTCCCGAGTTTCATGTCATGGAACTTGAAAGCTCCCCATGAAGATCCCTCTCTCCCCATTTCGTGCAGGTCCGTGAGGTCGAATTTATCATCTTCATACGGAAGGTAAAAGAGGGTAACTCCCCTGGTGCCTTTTTGCATATCTGTTTTCACAACGGTTACGTAACCTCCAGTTTTTTCCTTAATGTCCCTCACAAGGCTGATATAGGATTTCTCTCCGCTGAGTATATATCCATCTCCTGATCTGACCGCCTTGGAAGTCATTGACCCTATATCCGATCCAAAGTTTGGCTCAGTTGAGGCTATTCCAACAATTGCCTCTCCCTTTACCACTTTTGGAAGAAGTTCTTTCTTCAGTTCCTCTGAACCATATTTTGAGATCAGGTAAGACCATGCATTATCAACCAGGAAAAGGACGGGTATGGAAGCTGTCGGATCTGCCCTGGCAATCTCTTCTGCGACAATGCCCGTGGTAACTGCATCTGCGTTCATTCCTCCGTATTCTTCTGAAATATTCATCCCAAGGTAATTCATCTTTGCCAATCCACGGAACACCTCATCAGGAATTCTTCTATTCTTCATCATTGCTGGGATATTTTTTGCAATTACTTTTCCTGCAAATTCTCTTGCTGTCTCCCTCAGTATCTCCTGATCTTCAGTAAAATTAAAATCCAGCATACATATCGTTCAAGTATCTTTAAGGAATATATTTTATTATGTATGTACCTATTGACCACCGGGAACATCTAATTCAGGGCGTTCAGATATATCATGCAGGGCGGTGAAAGTGTGTCACACACAACATGCATTTCCCTGTTCTGGCCAGGCCTGAATTAAGGAGGATAGTGAAAATAACCGTTCCACGCCTGATTGGACTGTCCTCCGGAATTTTCATGCTACTTGAGATGCCTTTATGGTGCTGAAATCAATCCTGGCTTTTGAGGGATCCTTGCTGAGAAGTGTTACCCTGCTGTCCCTGCGTTCAGATGTAAAATCATAACCCAGGTTATTTGCAAGTTCCCTTGAAAATTCAACAATATAATCATGTGAGGGCATATTGTCTGTTGTGAGTCTTGTGATAGACTGTCCTACATGAACATACCCCTTTGATTCAATAAAATCGGGAGATGCTGTTCTATCCATCTTTGTGTATTCATCAACAAACGGCATGTTCACATCCTTCACAAGAGTGTGTCTTATGACCTTTCTCGTGTCAAGGGAGGGGAGAAGATCCAGAGTCCTGTTAAAATTTTCCCACGCATTACCTATTACAGGATTTAAAAGATCATTGAAGATCTCCTTGGTAGGACCTGCAGTTGTGACGTACAGCTGTGTTGGAAGTGGATCAAGCCTTTCCAGAACCATGGGCAATGTGCCGTTGGTAACTACAAATGTTGAAATTCCCCTTCGGTGGCAAAGTTCAATGAACTCTCCAAGCCTTGAGTATAAAGTTGGCTCACCGGTCAGTGATATTGCTATATGTTTTGGATTATCGGCCTCTTCCCACTTTTCCCTGGTGACATTTGGGTTCCCCTTGAAACCGGAAATCAATTTTTTGTGAGCCTTAATGCTCTCTTCAAGAATGAATTCAGGATCGTCCTCATCCGAGATATGCATGCTGTCAAAACCCTGGAATCTCCAGCAGAATGAGCATCCTTCGGTGCATGAATTGAGCGCAGGGGTCATCTGAATGCACTGGTGTGAATTTATGCCATAAAACGTCCCTTTGTAACAACCTTCATGACCGGTGAGTTCGCTCTTTGTGTAGTGGCACACTTTTACGGCTGAATGTTTTCCCACAAGCCCATAATGTTGTTTTCTGTATATCTCGGCGTACTTGTTATTCACAACTCTTCATATTCAGGGATTATATAACAATTATGAGGCCGGGATATGTTTGGTCTGAGAATCCGCATGGTTTCATAAAATACATTGATAACATGTTTATCCGTCAAATCCTGCAACTTCCAGTTCAAATTTTGAACTTTATTGTCATTTTATAATAACTAAAACAATCAGTTTCTCATGGTAGAGTTATCAAATGTTTCAGTGAGGTATGATGGGCGAAATGGAAATTATGCTCTGGAGAATGTAAACCTGAAGGTACATAATGAAAAGGTGGTTGTTATAGGTCCGAACGGTTCAGGGAAAACAACCCTTCTTAAGGTTCTTCTGGGGCTTGTACAGGCAGATTCCGGACTGGCATCCATAAATGGGATGGACGTCAGGACAATTAGAGGAGAAATAGCTGTCTCCAAGATCGG
>JAKBSB010000067.1 GCA_021845155.1 Thermoplasmata archaeon | reverse complement strand
CCGTTGTGCAGGTGGAGATCTCCACCTCCAGTGAAACAGCTGTCAAATACTGTTCCGGACCTTGCAGAGAGTTCATGTATGGGAAAGTCCATAATTTTCCCGGTAGGAAAGTATTTATCTACACATTCCAGTTTTTTGACCGGTTCATCAGCCGTTATATCCCAGTCTCCATGTGTCATGAAATATGGATGGGCACCCACGGTCAGCGGTGCATTTAGCTCTCCTGTATTTTCAATCTCAAATTTAGTTGAGAAGGAATCTTTATCCAGCCTGTAGATGATAACGCTGTGTAATCTGGAAGGAAACTCCGGACACGCTATTGTATAGCCAAGTTCTATAGAATCCTCATCCTTTTTCAGCACGTCCCACATGGCATGCCTGACGAGTCCATGTATGCTGTGGTTACCGCTGTCAGCCGGGAGTGTATACACCTTCCCTTCAAAAGTAAATACGTGATCCTTCACCCTGTTGGCAAATGGTATCATTACAGCAGATCCTCCATGTGTCTCCTTTCCATCCGGCGAGGGCTTCAGGATTTCAACACCGTCAATGAATAGACTCTTAAGGTAGGATCCGGTCTGATCTATTTCCGCCAACGAATCTATAAATTTTATTTCCATACACACGAACAAGGCGCGAATCGTATTTTACTTTTATGATCATGCCTCAAAAGGCTTAATTTACTGGAAAGCATTCAAAATAAGTTGCAGGATATACAGATTACGAAGGATGTCTTCATTTCAGACCTTTACTGTGTCTACCTGAGAGATATTTCCGCTGTTGTGGTTTCAGATCTCCATCTCGGCTTCGAAGAAGAGATGAATCTTCACGGTCTCTTTCTTCCTCGTTTTCAGCTCAACCATGTCGAGGGGCTCATTGACAGTATGGTGGAAAGGTATGATCCAGAAACTGTAATTATTAATGGTGATTTCAAGCAGGAATTTTCAAGGAATCTCTCCCAGGAATGGACAGATATAATTCATTTTATCGACAGATATTCTGATCATCTGAAGCTCAGATTCGTAAGGGGAAATCATGATAATTTTCTCATGACAATACTGAACAGGCGAAACCTTGATCTTCCTGAAGTCATTGAAACCGACAGATACTATATTTATCATGGGGACAGGGACAGGGGCCTGAAAAAGATCACGATTCTTGGACATGAGCATCCGTCACTTGTGCTCAGGGACCAGTTAGGTGGTGTGTTCAAGATACCTGCATTTATCTACAACAGTGAATCAGATGTGATCATCACACCCGCAATGAGCTTCTTCTCTTCCGGAACAGATGTTGCCCAATCACTCCTGAGCGAGGATCATTTCACACCTGCATTGAAGACCACCAACCCAGACCGATTCAGGGTGTATGGAATAACCGACGAATTCGGCCTCGTGGACTTTGGCTTTATAGGGGATATAAAAACCGACACTAAAAAGAGTTTCAAAAGAAAATAGTTCAATATCCAATTGACAATCATGGTGTATGATTTCCAAGGAACTTTTCAGTAAATCATCCAGGCTTTTTCCCGGAGGAGTAAACTCACCGGTGAGGTATTATGATCCCTATCCAATTTTCATGAAGATGGGAAAAGGTTCGAAAATATTTGACGTGGATGGGATGGGTTACACTGATTTCTGCCTGGCTTTCGGACCACTTATACTTGGGCACAGCCATCCTGATGTTGTAAGTTCTGTTAAATCAGCTGTCGAGAATGCAACATCATTAGGTACTCCCACGGAGAATGAGATCACGCTGGGAAGCATGATCAACCGGGCTGTACCGTCAATTGAGAAGATGAGATTCACAAACAGCGGAACAGAAGCAACAATGCATGCAATGAGGCTGGCCAGGGGTTACACCGGAAGAAATATAATTCTCAAGATGGAGGGTGGTTTCCATGGTGCGCATGATTATTCGTTAATAAAGTCCGGGAGCGGTACACTTACCTTTGGCATACCATCGTCCAGGGGTGTTCCACCAGAAGTATCAAAAACTGTGCTTGTAGGGCAGTACAACTCTCCCAGTACCATTGAAGAAATATTCAGGAAATTCGGGAAGGATATAGCGGCAGTAATAACCGAACCCATAATGGGGAATGCCGGGGTTATTAAGCCGGAGAACAATTTTCTAGAATTTCTGAGGGAGATAACAGAGAAACACGGTTCACTGCTCATTTTTGATGAGGTAATAACTGGATTCAGGTTCGGGTTCAGCGGATACCAGGACATAGTGGGTATAAAACCGGACATCACAACACTGGGGAAGATAATAGGAGGGGGGTTCCCCATAGGTCTCTTTGGTGGTAGATCTGACATAATGGACAGCATATCTCCCCTTGGACCCGTCTACGAATCCGGAACGTTTTCCGGAAACTATGTTACAATGGCAGCGGGGATTGCCGCACTTAACAAACTTCATGATCTTGATTATTCCGACCTTGAATCAAAAACTGCCACGTTCGAAAGGACGCTCAGGGAAAATATGGGTGAAAACGAAAGAATTGTCATAAGCAGGTACGGTTCAATGTTCCAGTTATTCCTCGGTATTGAAAATGCAGGAAGTTACCAGGATGTCATGAAGGCTGATTCCAGCAGATTCATGAGAATGTTTCGGATGCTGCTGAAAAGAGGAATCTATATGGCACCGGGACAGTTCGAAACAAATTTTGTAAGTTTTGCCCATACCAGTGAGGACCTTGAAGACGCCGCAATTAAAACATCCGGTGCACTGAAAGATTCCAGTAACATGTGAATAATGATCAGACGTTGATTATATCGTCAAGATCTCCAATACCCTCACTGTGAATGGCGTTTTTTAGTTCGTTCAGAAACCTGTTGAGTTCCCTGGAATCTGATGTTTCAATCATTTTTTTAAACGCTGCGGTATATGGAGAGAGTACCTTCTTGGAAAGTGAATTGGCCATGGCAGCAATTGCGGTGTCAAGATCTGTTCCCTTACCGATCTCCCTCTTGAATTCCTCAGCTTCTTCTTTCTGTTTCAGGCACGAATAGCGGTACATATGTGAAATAAGGTCATCATATTCTATCTCTTTCAGTTTTCTCATTGTTCTTTCTATCTCAGCTTCCACTATGTCGTCCGCGGCCAGAATTTCCTTCCTCTTCATGGTTCTGTTTCTTTCCAGTACTGTTTCCAGGCTGCTGATATTCAGTACATCTACGCCGTCAATGTTTTCATCCAGGCTTTCGATGTTGTCCGGTTTTGAAATATCGACATAAAATTTAGGGGTTCCGGATGAAATAATATCGTCACGTGTTATGAGAATTTCAGGTGACTTTGTTGCTGTGAGCACTATGTTGTTTTTCCTGATCTCAGTCTTCAGTGCAGAGATAGGGGAGAAGTAACTGTTCAGTATACTCGCTGCCATGGACGCTTTCTCAGGGCTTCTTCCACATAAAGTTATGGATTCCGGGTTTTCCTTCAGCAGATATTTACCCAGAGAAACTGCCATTTTTCCGGTACCAACTATTAGTATTTTTCTTCCCTCTATACCAAATTTTGATTTCAGAACGTCTATGGCAATGGATGGGATTGATGTCTTCCCCTTTGAAATGGAGGTCTCCTGCCTCACCCTTTTCCCTATGCTCAACGCTTTCCTGAATATGGTTGAGATTGGCTTGCTGACATGTTTTTTTACGAGGGCAATATCGTAAGTTGATTTTATCTGCCTTAATATGTCGTTTTCACCCACAGACATGGATTCCAGTCCACTGGCAACCCTGAATAGATGCCTGATCGCATCTTCTCCGGTCTTAACGACACCACCTGTGAACGGTTCATGGTTGGTAGGATCACCGGAGAAGTAAAGCTCCACCCTATTGCATGTTACAAGAATTATGTATTTTTTAATACCCATTGCCTTAAGCGAATCTTCCCAGTATCCGTAGCCAAGCGATATCTTCTGGTCCAGGTCACCCGGGGTATCCCTATAATTCCATGATATTACTGTGAACTGTGCCACTGAAGCCACTCTCTTGTGTTAACACTTAATGGTAATCCCGTATATTCCGTTTTGCATCTCTTATGGAAATCTGAGACTACCAGAAGTCGCCACCAAGATCCCTGGCGATTCTAATTAGCATCCTTACGCCTATGTACAGGAATACCGCACCCACGATGAACAGCATTACTGATACGACCAGTTCCCCGGGGATTCCAAGACCGACAGCCCCGGTTGAGAATAACTCAACACCCACCACAAGGAAAGCCAACCCTATGACGAGCCTTATTATCTTGTTTACAGCTGCATCACTTATTATGGACATCATCAAAAGATTACATCTTCATATATTAATGAATTTAACCAAAAATAAAAATTTATGGCGTTTAGTGTAATGATAGCTTTATGGGTGTTTCTCTTATTCTCTTTCCTGTGTAAACCTCCACTGCTCTTGCAATCGCTGAAGGTGTTCCTATGGTTGGTGCCTCACCCAGTCCTTTGGCACCGCTTGGGAGATCAGAGGGTGTTTCATCCAGTTTCACTGTGTATTTCGTAGTGATCTCTGAATTCAGAAGACCTGCCTCAGAAATTGAGCCTGTCAGAAGCTGTCCGTCATCATCGTATTCTATATTTTCACTGAGTGTCTGGCCAATACCCTGCAGGTTGCCACCAACAATCTGACCTCTTACCATCTGCCTGTTAAGTACCCTTCCAAGATCATAATAGGATCTGTCCTCGAGGACCTTAATCCTGTCGTATGAGTCCACAGATACCTTTGCAAGGTTGGAACCAAAGCTGTTGTATGAATCCTTATAGTTGAAGAACTCATAAATATCAAATGAACCCTCCAGAAGTTTTGCCGCAGAATAAGATCCTAATTTTTTTCTGACCTGTTCCTTTAATTTACGTGCAGCTACTGTAACCGCAGAACCCCCCATCATGGCTGATCTGCTCCCCCATGCACCCACTCCGTCCTCAAGTGCATCACTGTCTCCCATTTCAAGATCAACCAGATCTTCCCTGACACCAAGCTCCTCGTTCACAATTCTCCTGACAAATCCCTCATGTCCCTGCCCATGAACATTTCCGCCAAGCCATACTCTAATCCTGCCCCCTTCAGACTTTATTCTGGCGCTTTCACCTGGTTGTGATGCGGGGACGAGGACAAAAAGTGCAATGCCCGTGTCCTTTGTGGCATCAAAAGGTACGTATCCAAGTTCCTTTCTTGCCCTGATCATGAACGGTTTTGAGGCCCCTATTTTCATCCCCATGGGGGAAACAAAGGGCTTATCCGTGGCGTTAATAAGCCTCACATCAAAGGGATCCATCTTAAGCTCGTCCGCAAGCATGTCAACCATCCTTTCCGTGAAGAATGCAGCTTCTGGTCTTCCTGCTCCACGGTATGGACCCTGTGGAACCTTGTTTGTAAAGACTGAAAGTGCCCTGAAATAAGCATTTTCTATCTTATACTGGCCAGTTATCTGGTGGGTTATAAATCTGGAAGAAAACTCACCGGTTCCACCAGCGTAAGCCCCAGAATCCACGAGAATTTCACCCTTAAGGCCGGTGATCTTTCCCGTTCTGTCGGCAAAGAGCTTCATTTTGGCCAGTGCGCCTCTTCCGGGGTGACTTGCCATGAGGTGTTCCCGCCGCGTCTCTATCCATTTTACAGGACGTTTTTCCTTCATTGCGATATATGATGCCATCACATATTCAGGATACAGACCTCCCTTTGAACCGAAGGCACCTCCCGTGTCAGCCTGTATTATGTGGACATTTTCCGGCGATAGACCCATTGCCCCACATATTCCCTCTCTGATACTGAATACGGACTGGGTTCCGATCCAGAGAGTGAGTCTTTTCCCGTCGTAGTTTGCTATAACTCCCCGGGGTTCAATGGGATTGGTCACAATTCTGTTGTTTCTGAAGGAATCTTCCAGGACAATTGGAGAATCCGTTTTAAAATCCTTTCCCATCCACTTCTCTGAAATAATGTTGCTTTTGAAACCACTGTGAATTGGTTCAGATGCCAGAGCCTTTTCCGGATCAATAACAGGTTTCAGGGGTTCGTAATCAACTTCCACTGAATCAATAAGATCCTCAGACTTATACGGGTCGTCTGAATAAACAGCAGCTATTGGTTCACCAAGGTAGTTCACGAAACCAGATGCAAAGACCATGTGCTGAGCCTTTTCGAAACCTGACATTGCTCCTTCTCCAACAGCTGCAAGTGAGTGATTGAAAACCCTGGCATTTATTCCTCCTTTGACCTTGAGGAGTCTTGCCCTTGCATAATCGCTTCTTACAACTGACATATAGAGCATGTCAGGGAACTTTATATCGTCAACAAATTGCCCCATTCCTCTTACAAATTTCTCTTCGCTCTTCATGGAAACCACCTATGCCTCTATGGCCTCCTCTTTCACAAGATCCCTGTTCTGTTCCGACATGATGTTCCTTGCTGCTTCCTTTACAGCTTTCACTATGTTCTCGTAACCAGTGCATCTGCAGAGGTTTCCAGAAAGAGCTTCCCTTATCTGTTTCTCGGAAGGATTCCTGTTCCTCTGCAATAGCCAGAAACTTGTCATTATCATCCCCGATGTGCAGTATCCGCATTGAAGGCCGTGTTTATCCACAAATGATTTCTGGATAGGGTGAAGTTTGCCATCCTTCGAAAGGCCCTCTACGGTGGTTATTCGCTTATTGTCGCACTGTACTGCAAGAACTGTGCAGGACTTGACAGCTTTTCCATCAAGCACCACAGTACAAGCCCCACAATTTGAAGTGTCGCATCCCACGTGGGTACCGGTAAGTCCAGCCACATCCCTTATGAAATGCACAAGCAACATTCTTGGTTCAA
>JAKBSB010000066.1 GCA_021845155.1 Thermoplasmata archaeon | reverse complement strand
GATAGATTATAATGACCGTTGGAGCTACCACCGCTGCCGAAAGGATGACAATAAGAATTTTCTTCAATAAAGGCTCCATTATTACGCATTCCCAGTTCCTATTTAAATTTACATAAATTTTACTTTACAATGAAACAATGTTGGGAGAGGTTGATAAATGTTAATTAACCGGGATGTGCTAACAATTATATGATAACTGAAATAAATGGCAAGAAAATATCACCATTGGGACTGGGAACATGGAAAATGGGTGGGTCGGGATTTGCCGAAACCACTGAAGATCTGAAGAACATAACCGCCCTCAAATCAGGAATAGAAAATGGGATAACGCTCATAGACACTGCAGAGATGTATGGAGACGGACATTCTGAGGAACTTGTGGGAAAGGCAATTGCTGAATTTGACAGGGACGATCTTTTCATTGTGACCAAAGTGTGGAATGATCATCTCAGGCATGACGATCTGTTGAAGTCCGCAAACAGTAGCCTTAAGAGACTGAATTCCGGCTATATTGACCTCTATCTTATTCACTGGCCAAGCCCAAATATTCCCATAAAAGAAACAATTTCAGCAATGGAGGAACTTGTGGACATGGGGATAATAAGAAACATAGGTGTGAGCAATTTCAACAACCGCCTTCTCCAGGATGCCATGGATGCTACCAAAAAATATGAGATAGTTGTAAACCAGCTTGAATACAATATGTCAAATAGGTCAGTGGAGAGGGACAATCTTGACTTTTGCAGAAAAAATTCCGTTAATATTATGGCATATTCACCCCTGAATCAGGGTAACCTGAAATTTGGGAGGAAAATAAATGAAACGGCAGAAAGACTTGGTATAACACCCGTCCAGACCATATTGCGCTACCTGATGAGAAACAGTATCCCCATTCCGAAATCATCTTCACCCGAACACATATTGGAATTTGTGGGGGCTATGAAGGAAGAACTCCCGGATCAGTATGCCAGGGCCATATGACCGTTCATGGCGTTCTGTACCTGATTATACCGCCTGTTTCCTTTTCTTCCAGGATTCCAAGATTCTTCATATGCCTGATATGAGCTATTGCCTCTCCAATTGCGAAGTTCTGTTCCATTGAATTCATGGAGTCCATCTTTCTCCCCCTGCTCCATGTCATCCTTCCAGCTATCTCATAGGCATCTAGCCATGATTCATTTGCTATATCCTTTATCTCTTCAATCCTTGCCCTGTGATGTGCTATTATTGTTTCTGTCCTCTCTACCAGGCCTTCAAATGGTCTTCCATGTCCGGGAAAAACTCTTTTCACATGAAGTTGCACTGTTTTCTTGAGGCTCTCAATATAAAGCCCAAGCATATCCGTCTCCCGGTCGAAAAAGCTTATGTTGGGCGTTATGCGTTCCAGTATATGATCGCCGGTGAAGAGGAATCCTTCATTTTTCATGTAAAAACAGGTTGAACCCGGGGAATGACCCGGTGTGTTTACAACCTTTATGTCTTCAAACCTTCCCCTTTCGATTGAGGAAAAATCATCAAGATCAAGGCTTCTGTAATTGTCAAGTTCCATAACCACCGGATGGCTTTCACCAAATTTTTCAATATATGTTTCGGGAACACCATTTATTTTCAGGAAGTCAATAAGTTCCTCCAGGAACCCTTCCGGCTTTTCCTGTATGGTTCTGATACGTATCAGATCCTCTTTCCCGATATATACTGGAACAGAATAATCCTGGTGCAACTTCTGGGCCCCACCAAGATGATCAATGTGGAGATGAGTCAGGAATATAGCGTCAAGATCCTTCAACGCCACATTCTTTTCAATCAGATAACGCTCAGTACCTGGATCCATACCTGTATCAATGAGTATATTTTCACCATTTGCCTGAACATGGTATATGGTTGAGGTCTTAAGCGCCCTTATATTAATTGGTATTTCAATATCTTTTACTTTACTGGTCAATGTCGTCACGCATCCCGGAGTGAGAGGCTAATCTCGCCATTCCTTATAATTGCGTCTCCATGATATAGTTTGGAATGCCTGCGGATTGGAAATACATATCCCCATGTAATAGTGCCTCAGTTTCGCCTGAAACCGGCCAGCAGAAGAATATCGTTCACCACACCGGAGGCCGTCTCGATTGGCCCATCTCTCAACCCCGCAACAAATATTTCCCCACTGAAACCTGTCTTCATAATATATCCCAGGGACTGCGATTTCAGTGTTATGAGCGGATCTCCGGGATCCAGGATTTCAAGGTTTGAAGTGGCGCTTACCTTCCCATCAGTTACGTCAAGGCTTGCAATAATCCTCTGTTCTCCCTGTACGTTGTCAAACCTCGTATTTTCGTTCACACCCTGGTACCTGATTTCGTTCAATGTCATATTTGTCCCGAAAAGAGAGTTTGCAAGTATTACCGTCTTCCTGGCAGAATCAATGCCATCAGTGTCATCCCTGAAGTTGGCCTCCACTATACCCAGTTTTCCAGCCTCCTCAAGAGCCTGGTTGAAATCCAGCCCGGTTTTCATCTTTCTCAAAACATAATTGACCGTTGAACTCACTATTCCGCGGAATTTAATAACGGCTGAAGGCAGAAGGCAGTAATCCCTCAGGTTAAAAAGTGGAACCCCACCGGCAACGGTGGATTCGTATCTTATATCCTTTCCAGCTGACCTGGATGCATTCATTATCTCTTTCCAGAAAAATGACAGTGGTGCCTTGTTTGCTGTTACCACATGTTTGCCAAGAGAAAACGATTCCAGATAAAGATCCCTTCCCGCCTTTCCATCCCTGGTGGCCGGGGAAACATCCACTATTATATCTGCTTTAAGCCCTAACACGTCTTCGGTATTCATCCTTTGATATCCTGACCTGAAGATATCTCCGTGTTCCTTTGCGTTGAGAACCTTTGCCGGATTCATTCCCTGAGTGTCGTAAACTGTTCCCCTGGAATCAGATACACTGACCAGCCTGAACGCTTCGCTCATCTGTCCCTGTTCCTTCATCCCCTGAATAATGGAAAGTATGCCTTTACCAACGTTTCCTGCGCCTATTATGGATACTCTTGTCTCTTTCATGTTATTATCACGCCTATTCTGTATCCTCTGCGTCCTCGCCTTCCATTACACGGGAAACCACTGCAACTCTGTCGTCGTCATCAAGTCCTATGAGCTTTACGCCAGATGTTACCCTGGACAGGACCTTTATGTCCTTTACCTTCAGTCTTATTGTCTGTTCATTCCTTGTTATGATTATTATGTTGTCTCCTTCAGCCACAGGCAATGCTTTAATTATGTTTCCGGTCCTTTCTGTTTTCTTGAAGATAAATACTCCACCTGTCCCCCTGTGATGTACAGGGAAGCTCGAAAGATCTGTCCTCTTACCAAGCCCGAGTTCTGAAACACTCAGAATCATCTCGTTGTCTTTGATGGCAAAGCTGGAAATGATGATCTCATTTTCCTTGAGCCTCATTGATCTCACACCCCTTGAACCTCTGCCTGTGACCCTTACCTCCCTGGTATCGAAAAGTGCCACTTTTCCCGAGTTTGAAACAACAACTATTTTTCCATCGCCGTCCAGATGTTCCACAGAGAGAACTTCATCGTCCTCCTCGAGGTTTATTATCTTCAGGCCATTTGATCTCATGCTGAGAAGCTGCTTTCCTGGTGTCCTTTTTACATAGCCCTGCCTTGTCACAATTGCAAGTATTGAGTTTTCATTGTCTGTCCCTTTCACAATCTGCTTGATTTTCTCGCCCTCGCTCAGTGGAAGAAGTGCCTCAGCCGCTGTTCCAACCGATTTTCTTGATTTCTTCTCAATTTCGTAAGCTTTTGTTTTTATGACCCTTCCCGTATTTGTAAAGAAATAGATCTCATCGTGGGAACTGCAGTTGAGTATGCTCTTTATGCTGTCCTCCTTCCTTGATGGAGTTATTATTCCCTTTCCGCCTCTTTTCTGTGCCCTGTACTCTTCAAGGGAAATTCTCTTAAGAAGGCTGTTTTCACTGAGAATTATGACAGAATCCTCTTCCGGTATGAGATCCTCGATTGATCTCCCCTTAAGTTCCTTGTAGACAATCTTTGTTCTTCTTTTGTCTCCATATTTCTTTTCTATATCATCCAGCTCTTTTTTGATTATGGATCTTCTTACGGATTCGTCCCCGATTATTGTCTCAAGTTCCTTTATCCGTTCCCTGACATCTTTGAGGTCAGAGAGAACCCTGTCAACCTCCATGGATGTTAATCTCTGCAACCTCAGATCTAGTATTGCATTTGCCTGTTTTTCCGTGAGTTCAAGACTCTTGCAGAGTTTTTCCCTTGCTTCCGCAGGCTCCCTTGACTTCCTGATCATTTCAATGACCATGTCTATTTTTTCCAGGGCCCTGGCGAGTCCTTCAAGAATGTGGGCCCGATCCTTCTGTTTTGTGAGATCGAAATTTGATCTTTTTACTATAACATCAAGACGGTTGTCGATATAGTACTGCACCATGCTTGCAAGATTGAGCACTTTTGGTTCATTTTCAACCAGTACCAGGTTTATTATTCCTATTGATGTTTCAAGTTCAGAGTGTTCGTATAGCTGATTGAGTATGAGATTTCTCATGTCGTTATCCCTGACCTTTACAACGATTCTCATTCCCTTTCTGTCGCTTTCGTCCCTGATGTCAGTGATGCCCTTTATGACCTCGTTCTTCACCTGATCGGCAATATTCTGTACAAATACCGACTTGTTTACACCGTATGGAAGGCTCTTGATGATTATTCTCTTCTCCTCCTGGAGATCTACCTCTCCCTGGCAGATGACTTTTCCCCTTCCCGTTGAATAGGCTTCTGCAAGTTCGTTTGTGTAATAGGCCATACCGCCACCGGGAAAATCAGGTCCTTTTACAAATTTCAGGAGGTCTGCGACAGTGCAGTCGGGGTTGTCAACCTTATGTTTAATGGCTCTTGCCACCTCCACCAGATTATGCGGAACCATGTTTGTTGCCATTCCCACAGCAATTCCTGATGCACCGTTAATGAGAAGATTTGGTATTTTTCCAGGCAGATTAACCGGTTCCATGAGAGAACCATCAAAATTCTGCCTGAATTCTACAGTCTCCTTCTCCAGGTCCTCTGTAATCTCTTCAGATATCCTGGCCATCCTTGCCTCGGTGTATCTCATTGCAGCAGGTGAATCCCCGTCTATTGAACCGAAGTTTCCCTGTCCGTCAATGAGCGGATACCTCAGTGAAAAATCCTGGGCCATCCTTGCAAGTGCTTCGTATATGGACGAGTCACCATGTGGGTGATATTTACCCATTGTCTCCCCTATTATCCTTGCACATTTCTTATACGGCTTTTCATGAGTGAATCCCAGTTCATTCATTGCGTAAAGGATCCTTCTCTGCACAGGTTTAAGGCCATCCTTTATGTCCGGTATAGCCCTGCTTACGATTACACTCATTGCATATTCAAGATATGATTTTTTAATTTCGTTCTCTATGGATCTTTTTTCCATTTATTCACCTTATAAATCAATATTTTCAACTGTTTTGGCATTCTCTTCTATGAATCTTTTCCTGGGTTCCACTTTTTCGCCCATAAGTATGGAGAAAAGTCTGTCTGCATATGCAGCATCTTCTATGGAGACCTGTACAAGCTTCCTTGTTTCCGGGTTCATGGTCGTGTCCCACAACTGAGTCGTGTTCATCTCCCCAAGACCCTTGAATCTCTGTATCAACACATTTCCACCGAATGATTTGGATACACGGTCAAGTTCCTTCTCTGTGTAAACATAAGCAACTTTCTCGCCTTTCTGTGCCCTGAAAAGTGGAGGCTGGGCAAAGTAAATATTACCGTTAGTAACGAGTTCCCTGGCATATCTGTAGAAAAATGTCAGCAATAATGTTCTGATATGTGCACCATCCACATCAGCATCGGTCATGATAACAATCTTTCCGTACCTCAGCTTTGTCACATCTATATCTTCTTTTATTCCTGTACCCACAGCAGTTATCAGATCCCTGATAACCTGATTGCTAAGTGTCTTGATATCGGAGGACTTCTCCACGTTAAGTATCTTTCCCCTGAGCGGAAGAACCGCCTGGAACTCGCGGTCCCTTGCCTGTTTTGCTGATCCTCCTGCAGAATCACCCTCCACGAGATAAAGTTCTGATCTCTCTGTATCATTTGTGGAACAGTCAGCAAGTTTGCCTGGTAGACCACCACCTTCAAGTGCTGACTTTCTGCGCACAAGTTCCCTTGCGCGTCTTGAAGCTTCCCTGGCTGCCGCGGCAGCAACTGCCCTTTTAACTATCTGCTCAGATATGTGGGGGTTTGATTCGAGATACATTTTCATGAAGCTTTCGACGGATGACTGCACCACCCCTCTGACATCGCTGTTTCCCAGCTTTGATTTTGTCTGCCCTTCAAACTGTGGTTCTGGAATTTTGACGTGCAGTACCGCTACAAGACCTTCCCTGACATCCTCCCCTGAAAGTCCCTCTATTCCTTTCAGAAGATTCTTGGACTTTGCATAATCCTGTATTGCCCTTGAGAGACCTCCTCTGAACCCGGCTACATGCGTTCCGCCCTCAAGGGTGCTTATGTTGTTAACAAAGCTCTGCATGATTTCTGAAACGCCAGTATTGTACTGAAGGGCATACTCTATAACATAATCGCCCTGTTTCTCAACATTGTATATGGGTTCCTTGTGAACAGCGTTGTAACCCTCCCCAAGATATTTAACAAATTCGGACAGACCTCCCCTGAAACTTAGAACCTCGGTCTTTCTGGTTCTCTGATCTTCAATTGTGATTGAAACCTGAGAATTCAGGAATGCAAGGTCCCTCATCCTTTCCAGAAGTGTGCTATATGAGACGTCAACGGTCTCAAATATTTCAGTATCAGGAAGGAACGTCATCACGGTTCCATGATCGGTGTTAAGATGAAATTCCACATGCGAGATGATTTCTGGCCTCATTTTCTGGAATTCTGAAAGTGTCATTTCTTTCAGTCCAGATTCAGGCACTCCTTTCAGGAACTCCTCATAATATATCTTTCCGGATTTCTTTACCACCGCTACCAGTATGCTGGAAAGTGCATTTACCACATGCACTCCAACACCATGCAGGCCTCCTGTTATTTTGTAGACTTTCTTATCGAAT
>JAKBSB010000065.1 GCA_021845155.1 Thermoplasmata archaeon | reverse complement strand
GAAATCTGTAAAAGCGGCCCTTGGAAAGGAACGTTCAGGTCTTGGGCTTGCACTTTCAAACCTTCCAGTTACACTGGGGGCATTCTGGCAGGTTGGGGGGAACTATATAGTCATGAACGAGGTTCTTGTCAAAGCAATGTCCCATTTGACAGGGAGTACAAGGGAATTTAATTCGTTTGTATACACCATACTTACTCATGAATATCTTCATTCGGTAGGTTATATAGATGAGTTCCAGGCACGGCAGATGACTGCGTTTGTGGCAAAGCATACATTTGGAAGTGAACATCCTGCAGTGTTAATGAGCACTGGTGACATCTGGAAGCAGTACCCGGAACTGCTCTCATTGCAGGGAGGAGATGGATCCATTCTTAAAATCATCAGCAGGTTTGACACGGACAGCACATCATATATAGCCTGAAGGAACCTGATTTAAATGTATTTCAAGGAATCCGTATATAGATCTAGAGTTGACAGGACAATAAGGGCAATGGAACAGTCCGGAGTGGACTCCATGCTTATTCCGCCAGGTCCAAACTTCTTCTACCTGTCAGGGCTGGAGACAGAGTCCATGGAAAGGCTTGCTCTTCTAATACTGGAAAAAGATTCAGTAAAAGTCCTGTGTCCTGAGTTGATGAAAGAACAGATCCTTGAGGAAACCTGGATTAGGGATATAACCTCATGGGGGGATGAAGCAGACCCGTACATGCTCGCTGGCAAAATCCTTGAAAAAAGCAAGAATACCGCAATTGAGGGCAACCTTCCTTATTTTCATTATAAGTTTCTTAGAAAATACCTCAAAAATATGGAATCTGATGCAGATCAGATAATGAACAGCTTAAGAATTGAAAAGGATGAAGACGAGCTTTCCGCAATAAGAGAGGCGGTAAGAAGGTCTGAGATTTCCCTCCAGAACTCCATCGGAAAACTTCATGACGGGATCACTGAAAAGAAGTTCTCAACCATGCTTGAAAGTGAGATGCAGAACAACGGTCTTGCCTATCCAGCCTTTTCATCCATTGTCAGTTTTGGCAAAAACGCTGCATTGCCGCATCACAGTCCCGACGAAACAAAGCTGGCGAAAGGTGATTCAGTGGTCATAGACTTTGGCGGCAGATATATGGGGTATGCATCTGATACAACAAGAACATTTTTCTGGGGCAACCCAGGTGAAGATCTGGTAAATATTTACAATGTGGTGAAGCAGGCTAATCAGGAAGTGGAAAGGAAAATTGACAGCCGTACTACATATGCATCCATGGACGAAATGGCCAGGTCAATAATAGGTGCTGCCGGGTACGGAGACCGCTTCATACACAGGCTGGGCCATGGCCTTGGCATTTCAGTGCACGAGGAACCATATCTCGTGCCGAAAAACACTGCAAGGGTCCTGAAGAACTCAGTGTTTACCGTTGAACCCGGTATCTATATCCCCGGGAAAGGCGGAGTGAGGATTGAGGATACAAACTATTTCGACGGTTCGGGTTGCGTTACGTTCAACAGACTGGAAAAAGAAATCTCAATTCTCTAGGGATGGGCAAAAGAGGCTCTATGGGGTTGGTTGAGTGAAATCCATAATTGTAAAGGTTTCCCATGGGAAAAGAGGTATAATTGAGGAGGAAGGATTCATAAGAATCTACACAATGGAGCCCAGGGAGAACAACAGGGCAAACCTTGACGTCATGAAGCAGATATCAAGATATTACGATGTTCCATCCACGAGCATAAAGATCATATCAGGCCAGAGATCAAGGACCAAGGTCGTGGAAATTGATGGGTAGCAATTCCTGAAAGCTTAACAAAAAAAATGCAGTTGTGCAAATATTTTTATTCAATTAATCCAATAGCTGCATGCATGTGTCGTTTTCTATCTTTTGTCATAGTGATTTTCTTTATCATTGTTGCACTCGCACCCGCAGCAAGTGCTGTTACACCCAGTCCGCAGGCCTCAACATCAGGCACAAGCACCCCAATAAAGCATGTAGTGAATATCTTCATGGAAAACCACAGTTTCGATAACATATTCGGCATCTATCCATACAACAATTATACCACAAATGCAAGCCTCTCAGACAACCTTTCCAGGCCACTTAACCTGCTTGGCAACAGTTCACTCCTGAACAGGCTTACGGAAGTCCCTTCCGGTGTCTTCACGACGAAGGATCCAAACGAGGGCTACATCCCGTACCACATCGACTGGAACCATGGGAAAATGAACGGATTCCTTAACGGAAGCGGGCCACAGGGCCTCACTTACTACTCTGCAGAACAGATGGCCCCGGAATGGGATCTTGCCCAGCAGTATGGTCTTGCTGATAACTATTATGCTCCGCAGATCTCGGAAAGCTCCCCAAATCACCTTTTCTATCTTGCAGGTTTCTCGCCGGTTATGAACGACTACGGTCCGCCACCGTATGTTCCAATATCGCAGTCAATATTCGGGGAGCTTTCAGCCTACAATGTCTCATGGGGTTTCTACATAAATGATACCCATGCAACTTTCCCGGACTGGGAGTACCTTTCCGGACACAATGCATATTCCAGTCATCTCCAGAGCTGGAACAGTTTCCTGGACCAGTCTTCGAACGGAACCCTCCCATCCGTGAGTTATGTGTTTTCGCAGGAGACTGCTGATACCCAGGGACCACCGGACAATATGCTGGATGGAGAGATGTGGCTTCTTTACCTCATCAACAGCATTGAGAAGAGCCCAGACTGGAACTCAACGGCCATTTTCATCACCTACGACGAATTTGGAGGGTTCTACGACCAGGTCTCTCCACCAGTTCTTGACGGGGTTCAGCTTGGGTTCAGGATACCTCTCATAGTCATATCCCCATATGCAAAGGAGGATTACATTTCAAATACGGAAATGACACACACCTCACTTCTAGCTTTCATAGACTACAACTGGAACATACCTGCCCTCAATACACTTGTTTCCTACTCCGATATCCCCATAGACTTCTTTGATTTCAATCAGACTTATGGTAACGGAATGCTTGACCGCTCACCAATGCTGTTCAACTCATCTGCGGGCTTTCCGGTTCCCTCTACAATTCATTTTGGACCCATAATAGACACATCGGGATACAATTTTTCCAGGATCTTTCCCATGAAACCACAGATGCCCTTTGCCAGCCTGCCATACAACAGGACTGGATCTTCCAGCCTCAATCTTTCGGAACTGGGTTTCAAGGTATACAACAGGGTTAATTTTGGGTACACTCCTATATATGAGACTCCAGGGTTTTACTCAATTCTAGTCCTGAGCCAGGTGATTATTGCCGGCGTGATATACGCTTCAGTAAGGAAAAGAGGTGAATCCAGTGGAAAAAAACACTGAACCTGTTTCAGGCATCCATGCTGCATTGAGGTGGCTGTTCTCAGTAGTTATCATTACCTTGTTTGCTACATCGATCCTGTTTACAATGGGCTATTCTTCCAATTTCATATATCTCATAGGATACACCAACCAGCTCATACCTCTTTTTGAGGGGATAATCATTGGCACTGTGGTGTTTTCATTTGCAGGTTCATTCATTGGGTCGGGAAAGCCATATGTCCTTGCAGCCGGGGTAATTGTTGCGGTCATGTTCATGATAGCAATCTTCGTGATACTGCACATTACAGATTACGTTGTCCCGAATCATCTCCTCACAATATGTGCAATAATGATCTGCTCAATGTTCCTGCCTGCAGTGCAGTTTGGCAGTTCAGCATTGGCAGGATCCCAGGGAATGAAGGGAAAAGTGATCCTTCCATTGACCGTTTCCATCCTCTCAATAATAATCATAGCATATTCGGCAATAATCTATGAAAAGAGCGGGCAGAGCAACCTTGCGGAGATAGTCAGTGTCCTGGATTATTCGGCAATTGCCCTTCTGGCAGCTGCAGCATTATACATCATGGTGAAGAACAGGTCCCTGTCAGGGTAAAGGATGGCAGGAAGTAACTACTGCAGTGAATCGTCCAATTTCGAAGTGAAAGACCCTGCTTCCTTACCCAGGTGCTTAGTAGCAAGATAGAGCAGGACAATGGAAACAAGCACAAGCAGTGCCAGCACAAGCGAGGTCCTCAGTGTGGTCCCCGAGGTCAATGTCAGGGAAAGGAGCGTCCCACCGGCAGCGCCCCCAAAGAATTCACCTGTATACTGAAGCGTGTTATAGGCCCCTATGTTTGAACCATATCCTCCTGAGGGAGAAAGTTTTGTGACCAGTGTTATGAAAACGATCTCGAATACCGCATAGCCTGCGAAGAACAGCGTCAGGCCAATGAAGAAAAGTAAGCTTTCCCCAGTGGCAACCGGCAGGTAGAATATGAGGAACACTGAAAACAGGAACAGCACCAGTGTTACGAAGGAAGCCAGGACAGTCCTTCCCCTGTCCCCGATCCTTGAGATGGACAGCCCTATTATTCCACCTGCAATGAGTGTAGGGACGAGCACCTTGTAGTAACTGGAAATCCCGAATACCTGGGAGATATAAAGCGGAAGGAAAAAGAATACTGCCATTATCTGGAAAGATACAGTGAAACCTATGCCGCCCATTAAAAGCGTGGACCTGCTGATCTTCCTCCTGGGCCTTATTTCACGGGTGCGTTTATCCTCCCTTATTCTCAGGAGTGGAAGAAGTGATACTGCACCCAGGATTGCAGAGAGAAGGAAAAGGAAGGAATTGCCAAAAACCTGGCTTATTATTGGTCCTATCAGGATGCCGAAAACTGAGGCAAGGCCAATGGGTATCCCAATGACTGCCATTGCAAGGTTTCTTTTCTGGACTGGAACAGATTCCTGGACAAAAGCGAGGCCCGTGGAACTTATGGCCCCTGATCCAGATATGAACCTGCCGGCTATGAGACCTATTATGTTTGAAGGTGACCAGCAGAGGAGGTTTCCGACAATAAACGGTACCGTGCCAAGAGCAATGATCTTTTTCCTCCCAAACCTGTCTGAAAGGTTCCCGAAGGGGGCCTGGAATAAGGCCATGGCTATTCCGTAAGCACCAAGAGCGGCACCTATGAGCAAAGGGGAAGAAGAATACTTCTCTCCGTAGAGCGTGAAAGTGGGAAGTATGAGAAAAATACCTAAGACCCTGAGGAATTCAATAAAACCTATGGATCCCAGGAGAAGCTTCTGCCTTGAATCAAAACTTTTCATCATCCGGATACGCTCCCGCATTACTTCCGGATATACATTTTTAGCGCAAGGGTGAGTCTAAAAGCATATATTCCTGTTGAAAATCAGGAAAAATGGTTCTTAACAGGGTATACATGATACCTCATGGAGATGAGCTTATTGACCTGCCAAATCAGCAGAGCAGGGAATTAAGCGAAATGCTTGGTGAACTGGCTGCAAATGACGGTTCAGACATTCTGGTGGTCCTTTCACCCCACGGAGTTAACCTCTCAAAAAACATAGCTGTTGTGAATACCGAGAATTACGAGGCCAATACAAAATTGAGGGACAAGTATCTCCACTTTACCGCGAAAAACGAGAGGGCATTGACGGAAACCCTCCTAAAATCAACATCGGATACTACAGAGGAACTTAGATTTGTGACATATTCAGGCGATCTCTCCACATTTCCCCTGGATTTCGGGTCAAGCATCCCTCTTTACTTCTTCCGCCAGAGAAGCATTGTGCTTATCGGTCAGTCAAGGATAGGAGACAGGGATAAACTTGTTAACTTTGGCAGGTCACTGTGCAGGGTAGCGGATCAATATGGGAAAAGAGTGAGCATCATCATCAGCGCGGACCAGGCACATACACATTCGGAGAAAGGGCCCTATGGATACTCGCCAAACGCTGAGAAGTATGAGGAGGTTGTTAAACACTGCTTTGAAACAGGTTCTTTCCAGGATCTATACAAAATAGACCAGGAAATTGTGGATACGGGGAAGCCGGACAGTTTCTGGAATTTAATGGTCATGCACGGAATACTCCAGGAATCCGGAAAAAAGATGCATCTTGACTACGGTTATGTTGAGATCTATTTCGGGATGATGCTGGCCCACTCCATCTGAAAATTGAGTAAAATAAAAGGTTGTCTCCAGTTATTGCTTCTTCCTGAAATAGCTATTGATCCTTTCCATTCCTTCCGTGATGGTCTCATTTGAAGCAGCAAAAGAAATCCTCAGGTGATTTTCACCCTGGGATCCGAAAGCTGATCCTGGAGTCACGACAACTCCCTCTTTTTCCAGGAGATCAGAAGAGACAGTTTCAGAATCTTTCCCTTCATACTGGGGGAAGATGTAGAAAGCACCTTCAGGCTTCCTTACCTTAAGTGCCTTCCCATCAGATATAAGCTTGTAAATCAGGTCCCGCCTTTCCTTGAATTTCTGTGTCATTTCCCTTGGACTTTCCTCGTCCTTGAGTGCTTCAAGGGCTGCATACTGGGCAATGGATGAGGCACAGGTTATGGTCTGCTGCTGGATCTTGTTTGACGCCCTGATGATATCTGCAGGACCTGTCATGTAGCCGATTCTCCATCCAGTCATCGCATGGCTCTTGGAGAAGCCGCTCACTGTTATGGTGTGTTCTGCCATTTCCGGTATTGATGCTGGAGAAAACGCCTTTCCCTCAAATATGATATCCTCGTATATCTCGTCTGAAATCAGGTAAAGATTATTCTCAAGTATAAAGTCGGAGAGTTCCCTGATCATTTTTTCGCTGTAAACCTTCCCGGTTGGGTTGGTGGGATTGCTGAAAACCAGTGCCCTGGTTCTTGGATTCACAAGCTTCTCCATTGCAGAAAAATCAAAATCGTAGTTTTCATCTGTTCCCACAGGAATTACTTTTCCACCTGCAAGCCTGATTATGTCAGGGTACGAGACATAGTATGGCTCCGGGAGGAGAACCTCATCACCGAATTCAAGGATCGACATGAGTGCAAGATTTATGGAGAATTTAGTTGGTGTTACCAGTATATTCTTTGGATCTGCGTCAATTTTATTGAACTTCCTGAACTTTGCAGAAATAGCTTCCCTCAGTTCCTGGATTCCCATGGAGGGTGTATAGTGGGTCTTTCCTTTCCTGGCCCATTGAAATCCTGCATCGATAATGTTTTCAGGGGTCGTGAAATCAGGTTCTCCGATCCCGAAATTGTAGATTTTTCTGCCATTTCTGACCATTTCAGCCGCTTTATTGCTGGAGGCAACTGTTTTTGATTCGGATATTGC
>JAKBSB010000064.1 GCA_021845155.1 Thermoplasmata archaeon | reverse complement strand
TACTGAAAAACAGTCTCTTTCGCTTCAAAAAGCATAAGATATCATTTTATCCAATATGGGAATGTTATATTAACGATTTTCTAAGCCATGATTCATTTTCATGTAACATATCCGGATCAATATCCAACGTTGAGGCAATATCACTCGCTTTCCATGGCATCTCACTCATGTTCGGAGGACCAAAATGGTTTCATACATAAGAAACGGGTTTTCAGGTCAACGAAAAGAAATACTGGATCTGGGCTTCCAGATCGGCAGGGAAGACGTTCTTTTCGTTATAACTGATTCAAGGGGGGTGTCTTCATGGAAACACATGGAGAAGATTTCCACTCTCCGTTCACAGTGGAAGGATGGAAGGCATATTCCTATCTCACAGTGATACAATATGCTGGACACATCTCATAAGGAGGGTGGACGCATTCAAAGCATCTGGTAATGGAAAGAACTGGCTGTTTCTGGGCATAATGCCATACAAAATGAGATTGACAGACGGTTCCCAAAAAAATTCCCTAAACATTGATATAAGATTATGTTCATATGATCATGGGGTGTACATATGTTTCCCGAGGAGTTCGATTATTACAGGCCTGAAAGCGTCAAAGAGGCAATGGTTCTGCTGAAAAAACACGGTGATAATGCAAGAGTTCTAGCGGGGGGGATGAGCCTTATTCCTCTTTTGAAATCCAGAGTGGTAAGCATACCACATATTGTAGATATGAGCAGGATTCCGGAACTCTCAAAAATTAGTGAAAAGAAGGGAGAGATAATCATTGGTTCAATGGTTACTGATTATGAAATTGAGGGTTCAAAACTCATTAAGGAAAAAATTCCGCTCATAACAGAAGTATCCAGATGGATTGGGGACCCGCAGGTAAGGAACAGGGGAACACTTGGTGGCTCTCTCTGCCATGCGGATCCATCAGGAGACTGGGGTGCTTGTTTTCTCGCACTGAGGGGAAAGGTAACTGTTAAGGGAGGATCCGGTGAAAGGGTCATAGAATCTGACAGATTCTTTGAGGATTCATATTCGACCGCTGTCAGAACCGGTGAAATACTCACTGAAGTCGCCTTCGATATACCGGAGGGGAGAAGTGGTCATTCATACCAGAAGATGGAGCGGAAAGCTGGGGACTTTGCAACAGTGGGTGTGGCGGTTCAGCTGACCCTGTCGGCAAAGGGTGAATGCAGTTATGTGGGAATCGGCATGACGGCCGTTGCACCAACCCCAGTCAGGGCTGCTAAGGCTGAAAAATTCCTCGTGGGAAAGAAGATGGACAAAGCAACCATAAAGGAGGCGGCCAAAATTGCAGCGAGTGAAACAAGTCCAACGGACGATCCACTACGTGGTTCGGCAGAGTTCAAGCGCTATATAACTGAAGTTTTTGTAAGAAGGGGTCTTGAAAAGGCAATGGAAAGATCAGAGGAGGTGATCTGATGGAAAGTGAAGTAATGAACAGGAATTCAAGGAAGATATCTATAAAAGCGACAGTAAATGGAAAGAAAGTGGAGGATAGCGTGGAACCCAGGATGCTTCTGGTTCATTTTCTGAGAGAAAGAATGGGTCTTACTGGCACACATGTTGGATGCGACACTTCAAATTGTGGTGCATGCACGGTAATATATAATGGAAAGAGCGTAAAATCATGCACAATGCTTGCGGTCCAGGCAGATGATTCAGTCATTGAGACAATCGAATCACTTGAACATGAAGGACATTTGCATAAAGTCCAGGAAGCGTTCAGGGAAAACCATGGTTTGCAGTGTGGTTTCTGTACTCCCGGCATGATAATGGAGATCGCATGGTTTCTGAAGGAAAATCCTCACCCAACAGAGGACCAGATAAGGTGGGGAATATCTGGAAATCTATGCAGGTGTACGGGATACCAGAATATAGTTGAGGCAACAAAGGCGGCGGCAGAAAGCAGGGGTGGTGATTGAATTGCCTGAAAACCAGGAGATGGAGGTCATTCTGGAAGAAAAACCTTCCAGTGAAGTCAGCTACGTGGGAAAGAGATCCGTAAGGCGGGAAGACACAAGGATGGTCACAGGTCATGGGAGATATACCGAGGACATCACTCCCCAGGGGACGCTTTATGCGCATTTTCTTCGGAGTGACTATGCACATGCTAAGATAAAGCATATTGACACGGACAAAGCACTGAGAATGCCAGGTGTTGTGGCGGTATACACGGGGAAGGACTTCACGGGCAAACTGAATCCAATTCCAACGGCATGGACCATTCCCGATTCCCAGCTGAAAATACCGCCATATTATGCAGTTGCAGTTGACAGGGTCAGGTATGTTGGTGATCCTGTGGCGGTTGTTGTTGCCGAAACACCATTTCAGGCAGAAGATGCAGCAGAAACCATAAATGTTGATTATGTTCCACTGGAGGCTGTGACCGATCAGGAGAAGGCACTGGAGAAACAGGCTCCACAGCTTTACAGTGAGGTTCCTGGGAATCTGGCATTCAGGTGGAAGATAGACGCCGGAAACGTCGACGAGGTATTTTCAACCGCTGATGTAATTGTGAAAGAAAGGTTTGTAAACCAGAGGTTACAGCCGGCATCAATGGAGACGAGAGGTACTGTGGCATCATTTGATACAGGTACAGGAGAGACCACTGTGTGGATGACCTCCCAGAATCCTCATGTGCACAGGTTTCTTCTCTCACTCATTCTCGGTGTGCCTGAAAACAGGTTGAGAATCATAGCTCCAGACGTGGGGGGAGCTTTTGGAAGCAAAATCTCATGCTACGGTCCAGAGGCTGTCATATGCCACCTTTCCAGAGTGCTGAAGAAACCGGTAAAATGGATGGAGACCAGGGAGGAGAACTTCACCTCAACTACCCATGGAAGGGATCATATACAGTACATAGAGATGGCAGCAAAGAAAGATGGCACAATACTCGGACTGAGAGTGAAGGTCTACGCGAATATGGGGGCATGGATCTCAACTGCGGCACCGGGAGTACCAACCATACTTTTTGGACTGATCCTTCCAGGACAGTATAATATGAAGGCAGTGGGTTGTGATGTGTATGGTGTCCTGACGAACACAGTGGCAGTGGATGCTTACAGGGGTGCTGGAAGACCTGAAGCCTCCTTTATTGTGGAAAGGATGGTAGACGTTCTTGCCAGGAAAATAGGCATGGATCCGGCAGAAATAAGGTTGAAGAACTTCATCCCTGCAGACAGCTTTCCACACCCAGTTCCAACAGGCCTTGTTTACGACAGCGGAAATTACGAAATAGCACTGAAGAAAGCAATGGAAAAGGTCGACTATTACAATCTCAGGAAGGAGCAGGAGAGGTTGCGAAGGGAGGGAAAGTACATGGGCATCGGTATTTCAAGCTATATTGAGGTAAGCGGCCTTGGGCCTTCAAAGGTGGTGAGATCAACAGGGTTCGGACTGGGGCTATGGGAGAGCGCTACAGTTCGTATCCATCCAACCGGGAAAGTTTCTGTTTTCACCGGTGGGAATCCCCATGGGCAGGGAGAGGAGACAACATTTGCACAGCTTGCTGCAGATGAACTTCAGGTCCCAATGGATGACGTTGAGGTAATCCACGGGGATACAGGAATGATACCATTTGGAATGGGCACATATGGAAGCAGGACTACGGCGGTGGCAGGAGGCGCAATAGCCATAGCATCAAGGAAACTTGTTAAGAAGGCAACGAAAGTGGCAGCGCATCTTCTGGGGATAGATGAATCCGAAACTGTTTATGAAAATGGGAAGTTCCATGGAAAAGGAAACATGGAAAATACCAGAACCATGGCCCAGGTTGCACTTGCAGCCTACGGTGCCGGGGCAGATGAGATTCCAGATGGATTGGAACCTGGCCTCGAGCAGACCTCATTCTATGATCCAGAGAATTTTGTCTATCCATTTGGAACACATATCTGTGTTGCTGAGGTAGATCCCGAAACCTTCCAGGTCAGGATCAGGAGGTATGTTGCAGTGGACGACTGTGGGACGCAGATTAACCCCATGATAGTGGAGGGACAGATCCATGGTGGAGTTGTCCAGGGCCTTGCCCAGGCACTCTATGAGGAATCCTTATATGACAGCTCGGGAAACCTTCTCACATCAAACCTTTCAGATTACGCAGTCCCAACTGCTGTCGAGATACCTGAGATCGAAACATCCTTCATGTACACTCCATCACCGCACAATCCAATTGGTGTGAAAGGAGTGGGAGAGGCAGGTTCAATTGCTGCGCCTTCTGCCATTGTGAATGCTGTTGTGGATGCCCTGTCTGGTTTCGGAATAACCCATATTGACATGCCGCTCAAGCCTGAGAATGTATGGAAGGCCATGAAAAAAGCAGGGGCGTGAACCAGATACAGGAGAACAATTTCCAATCTCCTCTCAATAACTGATAATTTATGAAAGTGTTAGTGATTTAGGGGAAGCAGTAAAACTCCGGTGCTTCAGCTGAGGAGAGGATGTCACATTCCACAGTATGACTCCTCCCATGAATGAAGACTAAGCGTTCCTATTTCAATGAATAAAAGTTTACATTGATTCTCCGTTAGAAGATGGTTGATCACTTCCTCCTCACTGCAGGTGGGTGGGAGTGTTAAGGCATGACATCGTTCAAAAATAGCGTTAACAAGCTTTTCAGATCTCATAATGGCAAAAATTTCACATACTGGTAAGTTATGTTAGAGAGATTTTCATGGCTTACATAAAAATTGGAAATAATTCAACTCTGGAAGTTCCATCTAATCCCACAATAGGTTACATTGAAGGCGACGGAATAGGATCGGATATTTCAAAAGCGTCAATTTCAGTGATAAACGCGTCACTGGAATTTGCATATGGCGGAGACAGATCAATAGAATGGGTAAAGGTCCTTGCTGGAGAGGAGGCATTGAGCAAAACGGGAAAACATCTTCCTCAGGAATCCCTGGACCAGTTAAAGAAATGCATAGTTTCCATCAAGGGTCCATTAACAACCCCCATAGGTCAGGGGTTCAGAAGTCTGAACGTTACACTGAGACAGTATTTTGATCTTTATGCAAACATAAGGCCTGTAAAATATTTCCCGGGAGTCCCATCACCCGTGAAGAATCCAGAAAAAATGAACATGGTTATTTTCAGGGAAAATACTGAGGACCTTTACATGGGTATAGAATTCAAGTATGATTCACCGGAGGCCACGAAACTGAGAGAGTTTCTTGCTGCCAACATGGGAGTAAAGCTCACTGACGACACAGGCATAGGCATCAAGCCAATAAGCAAATTCAAATCAAGCAGGCTTGTGAGAAAAGCCATCCAATATGCCATAAAAAACAGGAGAAGGAACATAACACTGGTCCATAAGGGAAATATAATGAAATACACTGAGGGTGCTTTCAAGGACTGGGGCTATCAGGTGGCTGCAAACGAATTCAGGGACAACACCGTAACAGAGGAAGAATACCTTAAAGACCCGGACAACTACAGAGGCAAGATCGTTATCAAGGACAGGATTACAGATAACATGTTCCAGCAGGTCCTTACAAGAACAGAGGACTATGATGTCATTGCCACAACAAATCTCAACGGAGATTATCTTTCCGACGCGCTTTCTGCCCAGGTTGGCGGTCTTGGCCTTGCACCAGGCGGAAATGTAGGAGATGCATACGCAATTTTCGAGGCAGTTCATGGAACAGCACCAAAATACGCCGGTATGGACGTAGCGAACCCTACTTCCCTCATACTTTCAGGTGCGATGATGTTGAGGCATCTTGAATGGGATGATGCAGCGGATGTCCTCGAGAGCGCAATACTAGCAACCTATCATGATCAGAAGGTTACACAGGACCTCGCAAGGGTTATGAACATCAAGCCGTTGAAATGTTCGGAATTTGGCCAGGAAATAATCAAGAGAATGAAGCCGGTTAAGAAATAAAATAAATTTATCCCCTCAACAATTTTTATAAATATACAACTATATATGCCATAAGGCTTATGATTATTACCTGGAAAACAAGCTGTAAAAGGGCTCCCATGGATATGATCTTCATATTCCTGGAAATTATGTCGAGATCCCAATGACCATTTGAGATGTTTCTCGCAATTCCATAGGAATATGGTACCACGGTCAGAAAACCAATGGATACAAGAATAGTTCCAGTAATTATTATTGCTATGAAAAGCGGTGTTGTGAAGGAAAATATGCCTGCTCTCAATGCAAGTATATAACCTGCAAGTGGCGTGATTATTGATGCTGAAGGCACAAAGAAAAGTGTCATGGGGATCATTCTCATTCCTATGTTCTTTCTGGTTTCGGGACCTATTGTTCTTATTACGTTAGAAAAGAGCAACCCAAGGAAAACATCAACTCCTGTCCAGACCGCTCCAATCAGTACATGAATGTAATCGAGAAAGATCATGCTACCTGATATGTAGGCTATAATGAATGCTAAAGGAGGTATCACCAGGGCAATAATCCCGGTTCTGTATATGTCCTTCAAAGAGTCCCTGTGTTCGTTCATAAGGCAATACCCGTGGCAAAATGAGCCATAAACAGTATTATGACTATCTGCAGGATCAGCTGCACAAGCGAAAGCCTGATATTGATCATGGTGAGTCTTACTATTTTCCCAATATCTTTCCCACCTCTTATGATCTCAAGATATACCCTGACCTCATTTGGAAGAAATATGAGGAGTCCCTGAACTGTCAGTATCAAGGCAATTATGGCGACAACAATGAAGTAAGTTGATGTGAATGGTATTCCCAGATTTATTGCAAGATAAACGCCGGCCGTTACGGTGGTGGTCGAAATGGCAGGCATGAAAAAAAGCATCATGGGAGTAAGCCTTTTGGAAACCTCTGCCTTTTCCTCATTTCCCAGCCCTTTCATTATGTAGGCAAAGAATATGCCCATAACGAGATCCATTCCAGTCCACGCGGACCCGGAGATGACATGAAAATATTCAAGAAAATAGAAATTTTTGCTAACCAGGATGGCAACCATAATCGCAGGAGGGATAGTGATCATAGGCAATCCAATACCTAATGAGTCCCTGAATGAAAATGGGATTTTCCTGGCACTTGACTCAGATGTAATCATCAAATGTGGAATCATGTGTTTATTAATCTATCTTCCCCCTGGGAATGGATTAGGTTTCCACAGTGGATATTTAAGGATTGGATTCAAGTCCCGGGGAAGCATCAAGGAACCCAGGTTTTACCACAACAACATAAAGTCTATTTCCTCAGTAGAAAACATTCAGTCACCCGATCAGGCGATCGCCTTAAAATCACATACAGCGGGACGGCCATTTATCTCATTTACCATGTTTCTCTGAACAAGCACAGTTTTAAAACCAGCAGACGAAGCGGCATCGAGCTCCTGTAAAGAATCTGAAAGAAAAGCAATTCTCCCCGCATTGTATTGCAGAACGGACGAAATCCTTATGTAGCTGCCGGGTTCCTTCTTTCCTCCAATTTCTGTATCAAAATATCCCTCAATG
>JAKBSB010000063.1 GCA_021845155.1 Thermoplasmata archaeon | reverse complement strand
CTTGACAGGGATAATGGTGGAAGATTCTCAATATATCCTGATAATCCTGAACAACTTTCTGTTCGACAGTATTACAAGGAGCACACTAACATCCTGGTTACGGAATTTCTTAAGAATTTTAGCAAAATACTCAGGATTACTGATTTTATTCCAGTGTCTGATTATAACACGATTACTTTCGCCGAAGTATACCGGCTTATTGAGAGTTTCTCTGAACAGCTGAATCTTCACATACTTTTCAAGCCACACTTCCTGAGCAACGAATCCACACTGGTTGAAAAGAGGAAGGAAGGATTTATTTTCAGGTCCCAGGATCAGTCCATCGGCATAGTTTCCGGTTTCAAGCTGAACAAAAGAAACAATATGATTGATTCCGTGGTGGAAATGAACCGGGATTCTGCAAAGTGGATAATAGCTCCTTATGGGGTAAGATACCTAAATCCACTTGGAGATTACAGGCCATACCAGAACATGGAAATGACCACCGACTACTGGAGAAAATGGGTTCAAGAGAGCAATTACAGGGGGATATTCAATTCAGAGGTCATAAGATCAAGCCTTACACTGAAATCATTGTTTTATGAGCCCACTGGCCTTATGGTGGCAGCTCCCACTGCAAGCCTGCCTGAAAAAATAGGCGGAGAAAGAAACTGGGATTACAGATTTACATGGGTAAGGGATACTGCATATGTAATAGAGGCTCTTTCATCACTGGGCTACAAAAAGGAGGCAACAAAGTTTCTCTATGATCTTATGGACAGAATAAGGAGAGAAGGAACATTGAGGACCATTTATCCAATAAGCTATCATAATGATGATCTGGTTGAAAGAGTGATGAACTATTCAGGGCATCTTGGATCTAAGCCGGTGAGATTCGGAAACCTCGCATCCAAACAGCTTCAAATGGATCAGTACGGTTCTATTGTAGAAGCCATATATCACCTGGACAAGGCAGGTGGATTGATAAGTCCAACTCTATGGGAGTTTGTTGGTGAAACACTGGAGATCATTGAAAAAAACTGGGCAAAACCGGATTCGAGCATTTGGGAATTCAGGACTGAACAGAAACACTACGTCTACTCCAAGATAATGGCATGGAATGCTTTTGACAAGGCAATCACAATTGGCAAGAAACACGAATTTTCCGGCAAGTACAAAAAATGGAGGAACATTGCAAATTCGATCAGGACAGACGTCATTGAAAGAGGCTTCAATCCATCAACCGGGTCCTTCACTCAGTTCTATGGCTCAGACAAGGCGGACGCCTCGCTTCTCAGAATCCCGCTTACTGGTTTCGTGGGCGAGAAAAACAGGATGTTCTCAGGAACATTGAACCACATCGTTTCAGAATTAATGACAGAAGATTATGCATTTTTCAGGTACAAATCCGATGACGGCCTGATTGGGGATGATAACACGTTCTTCCTCCTGTCCTTCTGGTATGCTCAGGTTCTTATACTCTTGAAGAGGTACTCTGAAGCAAAATCCGTAATTGATTCACTTCTGGAAAAGGGGAATCACCTCGGCCTCTTTTCAGAAGAATACGATGTAATTAACAGGGATCTTCTTGGGAATTTTCCGCAGGCAATCACTCATCTTGGCATAATAACCAGTTGTGTGGCTCTTAATCAGGCGCTTAACAGGGAGAAAATGAGCGAGATCATGGCGTCATGATGATATCCCGGCTTATTGGCATCGGGTTTCCCAGCACAGTTCTGATTAAATTATCAAGCTGAGAAAAATTGCAACGTCAAATTAATCCAAAGTCAAAAGGTAAATCAAGTCCTCCAGATATGATAGATATGCGACATTAATATCTTGCGTTAAGAAAAATAAAGTATTTAATTAAGCCATCATTTAGGTATTGTTATAAATATTAATATAAAAAACCATATATTATAATCACAGGTTTATCGGTAACTAATTTCTGGTTTATTAAGATAAAATTGCTTTTAAAATTTAAGTCTTAATAACGTTTATATACTATATTTCAGATTGCACAAAGGATTATAATGGAAAAAGAACCAGTCCCTAAACAAGAAAAGAAGAAAACCTGGATTGGAGTTTTGGTTGTTGTCATAGTAATAGTGCTTGTTGGATCATTTATTGGTCTCGATCACAGCAAGCTGTTTCCAAGCACAACTACATCGACTTCACAGGTTCTGTATGTGTATCCCGGAGTAAGTGGTTCCAATAACTCGAATCATCTGCTTGGGGGTTGTGTGATAGCTATCGCCAATAACACTCCAAATATGAAAGCTTCAGAACAGTTGGTAGCATATCTTATGACTCCATCGATCCAGAAAAGTTTTGAGATCAATACAGGATTCATACCTGTAGACCAGAGTTCTTACAATACTACTCCGGCAAGTAGTGTGCCACTTATATATTCCTCAAGTTCCCCCAGCGTCACTGTGACATATTATACCAGCATGAGTGCTGCCGATTCAAGTTATATACATGGGGTAATAAACAGCTTTGAAGGTACATATACTAACATACATGTAACAACAAGTTTCGTCACTGCTACATCTATTGTATCTGCTGTACAGGCAGAGCAATCATCTGGGCATTATACCAACATAGTAATGACCATAGATAACCTCGATATTGGAACTTTATTCTATGAAGGATATCTGGCAAACATTACCTCAAGTGCTTCTTCAATTACAGCCGATGCAGGAGTTCTATCATCAATCACACAGCTAAACAATTACGAGACACATGTTTTCGGCGGCATATACTTCCTTACCCAGCTTGTCAACATTCCGTTGGTATGGATGGACTGGACAGCTATGACGGGTGCCGGAATAACAACAGCTCCCACGACCTACACACAACTGTTCAATGACGCAAAAACACTATATGACAAGTATGGAGTTGGAGAGGTTAATTTCCAGGGACATGGCGGTGCGAGTACAGCAACTGAACTTTACCAGTGGATGGTACAGTTTGGAGGAAACCCCATGGTATTCAACAGCACAGGCGATATACATGCAATGGAATATCTATACAATCTCTCTGCATACCTGTCTCCCGATTACACAACCTCCTACTGGGCAACATATACCGGTCTGGCTTCAAACAGCTACACAATGATGTATTACCAGTGGCCTGGATCAGTTAATCTGACTGCGTTATCCATGAAACAGTACAATTCAACCGACACAGCTCTGAATGCATCACTTTCTGCCATTAAAGGTGGGGTTTTCCTCAGAGATCCGGTTGTATGGATTGACCAGTGGCAGATATATATGGACAGTGCATGGACTGATATTGTAGTGGATCATTCAACCACTTCTTACAGCAGCATACCTTCAATTCTGTCGTCAGAAAACACTGCGATGTACAATTATCTTTATAACACAACAAGTTCAAGCCATCCGGGACTCTATGGCCCCACTGTCGCTCAAGAATATGAAAGTGGGTATTTCCAGCCGGTTTCAGTCTGATCAATACAATTTTTATTTTTTTTATTTAAAACATTTTCAAAATATTCCTTTTTGAATGTAACTTAATTAGATCTATTTTTCTAACAAATCAATCTCGGATCCAACAGACCACGCTTGGGGAAAACAGGCTTTTATGCGCATTTTCTCCCGTTCAATCAATATTCCCTCCCTGGAAACACCAAAATATTCGGGCAGTCCATTGAATTTTTCGGAAGCCGAAAGCAACCTCTTTCTGAGATCCTTATATTGCTTTTTGAAACCATTTTCCCGAAGTCCCCTGGCTATGATCCAGTTATCATGTGGCCAAATAGAGCCCCTTTGATAGGCCCTTGAATCAAAATTTGCATCATTCAGGGAAAGACATCTTATTCCATAGTCAGTCATTAAATCAGGTTCAAATAACCTTTCAACCACGTCAGTCTGCTGTTTTTTGTTTAATACGCCAGATAACAGGAGATGCCCAGGATCACTTGTAACAGTCCTGTTCAAAACACCATCACCATCTGTTGCCAGTCCTAAAAAGGAACCATCATCATTAAGAAAGTCATCATAAAGTTTATTCCTGATAAAATTCAGAGGTTCATCAATCTCTTCCAGAACTTCCTTGTGATCGCTTCCAAAATTTTTCAGTACCCTTTTTGCCTCATTCAGAGCAAGATATGCATAACCCTGCACTCCTATAACACTCACTGGAGACTTCATCTGTTCCAGAATAGATCCTATCCCATCTCTCCAGCTCTGGGACTGCAAACCGGAATCCGGTGGAGGTTTTCTATACGACAGGAAGGACCCATTCATTCCATTGGATATTATCCAACTCACGGCTTTAAACATTGCAGTAATCATCTCACTGCTCACCATAGACCTGTTCTTATTCCACAATTCGGAAACAAGAATAACAAATAATGGGGTGCTGTCCACGGAAAAATAATTCTTTCCAAGTGAAAGCCATGGAACAATTCTCGATCTCTTCTCGATAAGTTCTTTATCGGTCTGGAATTCGTGAATAATTTTACCCGGTTCTTCCATAGTCAGGCTGTTATAATCTTTTCCCTGCAGTTTTACGAGTGCCTCTATGGTTGAAACAGCTATGGTTGGGTCAAAGTCAAGAAGCTCCAGAGAAGAAATTATGGAATCTCTACCGAATAGCGCCTTGAATTTAGGCAAACCGGCATAAAGCCAGCCATCTGGGCTTTTAAGTGATTCAAGCTGTTGAAGCGTATCTTCTGGTACTCTCATGCCGGATTCACGCATCTGACCAGGTTGCCGTTTTCATCATAAATGTTATACCTGTTAAGGCCGAATATAATATGCTCTCCTATATTGTATTTTTTGCTGGACCTCAAACTCAGGGTGTTTCCGACAAAACCGTCTCTTGACACCAAGGTACTCTTCAGTTCCTCCGTGTTCTCTGCTTCATCTGTTCCTTTCACGTTGTCCAACAGGCATTGGATGTGATAGCTTTCCTCGCCCAGCACGCAAAGTTCAACAGTTCCACTAAGTTTTCCAGTTCCTTCGGAAACCCAGGAATCCCTGAAACCTATGGTATGGCCATCTAATCCCAGCATCTTTCCAGACATGAAATTCATTGGGTGATCCCCGATAAAGTCGCCCACCCATGTGCTGTGTGACTCATTTAAAAGTTCCTCATATGAACCTATCTGTTCTATTCGCCCGGATCTCAGTATGGCCACCCTGTCGGCCATGCTTCCAGCCTCAGACTGATCATGGGTAACGTAGACAAAAGTATGTCCAAGTTCCTTCTGTATCTTTTTCAGCTCACCTCTTGCCACGACCCTGACCCTCGCATCAAGGTTGCTCAGTGGTTCATCAAGAAGGAATATCTTCGGGTCCCTTACGAGAGCCCTGGCAAGGGCAACTCTCTGTTTCTGCCCTCCGCTCAGGAGAGTCACGTTCTTTTCGAGTACTTCGGCTATTTTGAGGGTTTCAGCAATCTGGTCCACCTTGGCCTTTATCTCAGATTTGGATTTCTTGGCCATCTTCAATGGAAATGCTATATTCTGGTATGCAGTCATATTGGGGTACAGAGCATAGTTCTGGAACACCATTGCAATATTTCTTTTATCAGGTGGGTATTTACTCACATCGACACCGTCTATCACTATCTTTCCCTGTGTAAGGTCCTCGATGCCAACTGTAACCCTCAACAGAGTTGTCTTGCCGGTCCCAGAAGGACCAAGAACAACAAGAAATTCTCCATCATAGATATCCAGGTTAAGCTTGTCAAGTACCTTGTTTCTTCCATAAAATTTGTAAACATTCTCATAACTCATCTTTACGTTCATCCTACCAAGCCTCCGGAAAGATACTGACCTTTCAGGTATTTCTGGAACACCACTACCAGTATGATCACCGGTATTGTTGCCACAAGGGCAAAAGTGGCAGATTGTAGTGGCAGATCCCTTGTTACATAGTCATAAAGTGCTACCGGAAAAGTTGAATCCGACGGAACTATAGGTGCAATAATGAATGCATATGTGAACTCATCCCATGAAGTCATCCAGGATAAGATAAAGGCAATTAATATGGGTACGCGGACCAGTGGGAGCAACACATTGTAAAATGTGGAACGCAGTGTTGCCCCATCCACTCTCGCCTGGTTTTCAAGATCCTTTGGAAGTCCCCTGAAACCTCCCATAAGAATGAAAACTGTGAGAGGAAGCACCACGAGTTCCTGTGCCAGGGCAACGCCGAATACTGTGTTCTCCAGGTGAGCCGAATAGAAGTATAGGGATATTGGTATGGCGATAACTAACCCCGGCATCATATTTATTATGAAAAGAAAAGCGATAAGCTTGTTTGATATCCTTGCTGTGAGCTTGGCTATACCATATCCTGCCGGAATTCCTAGAGCCAATGCAAGTGCACCGACCATGAAAGCCACTTCAAAACTTCTTATGAGTGGCCCAACCAGGTCCACCTGCTTGAATGAATTAATTATATTTGTCAGAGTCACTTCAAATGGGAATTGAAGTGGATATGGTCTTCCAAAGGTCAGTCTTGTGGGCTCAAATGCCAAAAGGATAAGGGTCCAGAAAGGATAGAAAAATATTACTGCAAGTATGATTGCAGCCACATAGACCAAGGGCTTGACCTTATTCGGCATATTGCCTGGCACCTCCAATTCTGAGAACAAATATGGCATAGACCATTATTATGACAAGAAGGACAGTTGCTGCTGCATAAGAGATCGGCCGTGTTGCAAGCGTTGAATAATTTTCATAAACGAGGGTATTCAGGATGAGGGGGTGATATCCTATGAGAACTAACGGCAAGGCAAAAATATTGAACTCGCTGACTCCTCTCACAAGAAGAGCGATGGAAATCAACGGAGCTATGGCAGGAAGAGTTATGTGCCTGAACCTGTTGAACGGGCCTGCCCCATCCATGGAAGCGGCCTCATACAGTGTCGGGGAAACAGAAGATAGACCACCGTATAAAATGAGTGCGACCAATGGTGTATTTTTCCAGAAATCCGAGAACATTACGATTCCAAGATCTGCAAGTGAAGATGAAAACCACACAACCGGCTTAAAGCCAAAAAACACCAGCACACCGTTAGCAAAACCCCCAACGTTTTGAAAAATTATGCTGAAAATAAATGCGCTTACTATAGTTGAGATGCCAAATGGGATTATGACTATTGTTGAAAAAATCTTGCTTCCGGAAAAAGGTTTTACCATCACCATTGCTATGGCGAGAGCCAGCACCAGCTGGATAAGGAGGGCGCCAACACTGACTATGAGGGTGTTCCCTATGGAAGCATAGAGCCCATAGCCCGGTAATACCTGATAATTGTAAGTGGATAATTTCCCGTTTACAAGAAAACTGTCATAAACCACGGTAAGTGCGGGAAATATAGATAAACCTATAACATAGACAATGGCCGGAAGTGCAAAAAGGAAATAAACCAGATGCTTTTTTGTTACTCCAACTCTTCGTTTCCTAATATCAGAAGGTTCGGAATCCATTGATATCCTTATGAGGTTAGACTGATATATATTTTTCTGACTTTTTATGAATTTCATCCTGCCA
>JAKBSB010000062.1 GCA_021845155.1 Thermoplasmata archaeon | reverse complement strand
ATTTGTTGGCAACCATGATTTAATAACGGGTACTTAATTCACATCAATGATCAGTTCAAAGAAGATCCTCATAACGGGAGGAGCAGGATTCATTGGATCCAACATGGCTAATTTATTATCCGAAAACAATGAGATTACAGTGCTTGATGATTTCAGTGGTGGTACCTTAAAGAACCTTGACGAATCTAAGGTTGGGAAAAGTATAAAGGTCATAAGGGGTGATATAACAAAGAGGGATTTCTTCTTCAAGCTTGAGAAGGATTTTGACCTTGTTGTGCACCTGGCAGCAAATTCAGATGTAAGATCTGGCAGCGATGATCCTGAAATAGACATGCAGACAAACGTTATAGGAACGCACAATGTTCTTGAATTTATAAGGAGATCAGACATAAAGCAGCTACTTTTCTCTTCCACATCCACAGTATACGGTGAAGCGAATACCATACCAACACCAGAAAGCTATGGTCCCGAACTGCCAATATCACTGTATGGTGCATCCAAACTTGCCAATGAGGGATACATATGGTCATATTACCACTATTACGGCATAAGACCATTGATCTTCAGGTTTGCAAATGTTGTGGGAAGAAATTCAACCCATGGTGTGATACATGATTTCGTCATAAAGCTTCAAAAGAATCCCTCAGAACTTGAGATACTTGGTGATGGTACACAGGAGAAGTCGTACATACATGTTGATGACTGCATAAACGCAATGCTTCATGTATATGAGAATTCAACTGAAGGAGATGTTGTAAACCTGGGAAATGACCAGCGAACCAGTGTAAAGACCATTGCACATGCAGTGTGCAGTGAGATGGGTTTAAAGGATGTGAAATTTAATTTTACAGGTGGATCAGAGGGAAGGGGATGGAAGGGTGATGTGAAAATAGCACAGCTTTCAACCGACAAGATCAGAAAATATGGATATGTGAACAAACTGAACAGTGATGAATCTGTTGCACTGGCAGTGAAAGAAATATATTCCCAGATGTCCTAATTTTCACTTTTTGACTAAATTGTACAGATTAATTACCTGTTTTAATTAATTTTTTTCAGTAATCCCGTGTTTTGCTGGTTTTTAACACATAAAATCAAAGTTACCTCATATGTAAGGGTCACTTCTCAAATAGAAATTATGCATTGTTTACTTAGTGAGAAAAAATGAAAACGATTGAAACATGGTTCTATGTAGGACTGTTGGCTGTTATCCTGATATTTGGTGTTGGGATGTATTACGAGGGCGCAATAAGCCACGCTTCACCTTCAACTTCAACCCAGAGTTCAACTAATGAGTATAATATTACCTTAGTTATTACAAACCAGAATTATCTTGCAAGTGCAGGACAGAACCAGCCCGCCTATTATGTACTTGAGAATGGAAAATTAATGTCATCTGCCCAGATATATCTGCCTGGTGATTCACTCATAAGAATGACCATAATTAATTACGATACCGGACCTGGAACTACATCCTCAACATACAGCAAGGTTACTGGAACATTAAACAACACTGAATATGTGTTCAATGATACAAGCGTTAACACAACGGCCCAGACAGGTCACTGGATTAGCTCAGTTCCCTTCTCTGATCTTGCACATACATTCACAGTACCAAACATGAACCTGAACATAATGGTTCCATCTGAATCCATTGTGGTTGCCTACTTCCACACACCGGCATCTGGTGTATACAACTGGCAGTGTGAAGTTGGCTGTGGTACAGGAGCAAGCGGCTGGGGAGGAGCAATGGAGACCCCCGGTTGGATGCAGGGAGAAATAGTACTTGACTAAAGGTACTATTAAATTTTAATTTTTGTTAGATTAAGGTTTTATTTCCTTCAACTGACTTTTTTAACTTATTGTTTTGTAAGTAAATTTTTTCAATATAGCATTAATATTTTAACCATATTTCCAAATTCATAAACAAATTTCAAGAATAGATTTTTCAATAACTATATTTTAGATAATCACATTTATTCAGTCCTATATACAGTAATGAACTTACCTGAAATTTTGCAGTTTCCCCAAACTTTTTTTCCTCGATAAGACTATGAGTTGCCATGTATAATATTAATGATAACCTTTTCACCTGGATTACTGGAGGAATGAGTAAATCCAGACACAACTTCTGCCTGAGTGGAATGCCCGAGCTGGATCTGGACTCTATTGGAGTGAAAGTTTATTATGAGGAGTACAGGAAGAGAAGAGAGAATATAGAAATGGAATTCAACAACCTGATCGCACAGATGTTTGATGTGGAACCAGATCAGGTGCTTTCCACTACTGGTGGTACCGAAGGAATCGCTCTTGGTTCAATCTTTCTTCATAAAAATTCAGACTGTATAGATGTACCGGTGCCTGAATATGAACCTATGTACAGGGTTCCTGAATCCATGGGTTTCAAAACACAGAGGGTGAACCCTTACATTAAACTACATCCTAGCAGGAGAAATTCTTTGAGCACAACCATTCCGAATAACCCAACAGGTGATCTTGAAGACGAAAGAAATCTTGAAGAATATCTTGATGGAAAACATGAGGTCTATATCGACGAGACTTTTAGGGAATTCATGTTTCCAGAAAAACCATATACCCTTCTGCATAAATATCCAGAGGCAGTCGTTTCAACCACCATGACAAAATTCTTTGGAGGAGCCTCATGGAGGGTTGGATGGATGCTTGGAACTAAGGAAAGAATCATGCAACTGAGAAGTTACAGATCACTGACAACTGGAAGCACTGCCAGATTTTCACTTTACGCATGCATGAAGATACTTGAAAAGAGAAATGAGGTTCAGAAAATTGTAAAAAAAGTTATGGATGAAAACAGGAAGACTGTAAGGGAGATGCTTCCTAAGGCTGGCCTTAAGTTTACCACACCAGACAGGTCATCTTTCATTTATGTTCATACAGATGGTGATTCGTCTCAAATGGCAGAGGATATGTTATCCAAAGAGGGCATTTTTGTAAGTCCGGGTAAATATTTTGGTATACCAACAGGATACAGGCTATGCATTACATCCAGTCCAGATCAGTTCAGAAAGGATCTGGAAAAATTATGTGAATATCATGAAGGAAGGGAAAAGTCCTGATAGATTTAAGTGGGAAAAGATAATTTTCACTGATCTGAAGCCTGAAACAGATGTTTTCATTTACAGGCAGATGTGTGAAATGCTCATACCGCAGAAGGGATGTACAAACAGGTTTCGTATAAAGGCAACTGGAGAGATAACTGATTTCTATTTAGGCAGTGATGATCTCCTGTCTCTCAGGTTCATGAAGAGCTTCTTCTCTAGGCTCTACCCCCTGAAATATGAGGAGGAAAAAGAGAGTGTGGAAGAAGTAAAGGTATTCAACCTGTACAGGGTAACCAGCTACAGAGCTGACGGTCCAATAATGGTTCCGTCACTCCTTCAGAATATAGCATTTATACATAATGTTGCTGAGAATGACGTGTATCTTGACGTGGCAATTTATCACCACAGAGGTGGAAAGGCAGGCGTTTCCCTCAGAATAGGATTCACCAGTGAAGATCCGGTGAATAATAAAATCATGAGGAGCATACATACACAGATCGCAGGTTTTTCAAAAAAATCAGGAATTAAGGTAAGGAAAGTAAGAAAGAATGGTGGTTATCACATAAGGAAGGGTATTGACCCGAGATTCCTTGTGAATTTTGTAAGAATCCCCATTGATGAGGATGCCTGAACACTATTCTATTTCGTTCACTTCTTCAGTATATCTTCTCTTTGATCCAAAGGGTGTGAATGGTTTACCATTTCCCCTGTAGAATTTTGAGAAGAATTCAACATACAGCAACCTTACACCCTGGATACCAGATTCCACAATAGCCAGCAGCAAAGCAAACAGCTGCCCAATGATCAGAAGGATAACACCGAATATTATGAGAACCGGATCATGGAGTGTTGAAATGAAAAATGTGTTGACAAGCTTGGTTAGAATTACCGATGCAAGGAGGATTCCCATAATTCTCAGATATGATAGAACATGGCTTATAACCGACGGCAATTCTATGAGACCTATTCCCTTCTCCGTGGCTATTATCATTACTACTCCAAGTATCATTGATGCTATGTCAATATCAGCAAATGGGTTTGTGGTAAGGCTGAGATTTAACTTATATATTAGTGATAATCCGTAAATTACTATTCCCCAGACGAAAAGGAGCCACCCTACCTTCCCGATGATCATCTTTTTGTGATTGTAATAATAGTCATTCATTATACCCAGGATGAAGCCGAATGACACCATTACAACACCGAAATAGCCTGTCATCAGCAGTATTTTTGATGTATACACAATTGGATTGAAATATGTTATGTGGAATGGCCCTATGGTTGTGGGCAGTATGGCGAAGCCGAAGAAGCCGTTGAATAGAATCCCTACAATTATGGCCACAATTGAACCCGGAAGCATTGCCTTTGCCAGTATCTGAAGCTGATAGGGTGAGAATATGGACGTGATGAATCCAGTCATCTTTTTTGGAAGTGGCTTCTTGGGTCCAGTTGAATTGATTCTTTTTATAAGCCAGAGCGATAGTAGAAGTATTACTATTCCAAATCCCCAATCACCTACCATTATACCGAAGAATATGGGGAAAACTATGGCAAATATTATGGTGGGATCTATCTCAATATCCTGAGGTAGTGAATAGAAACGTATGAATGACTCAAACAGCCTGAATCTCCTTGGATTATCCTGTAGTGTTGGACCTATTTCATCTGTTTTTACCCTTTCTATGATGCAGAGATGATCAGCTTTCCTTTCAACGGCATCTGATATCTTCTGGAATTTGGGTTCTGGAACCCAGCCCTCCATAACGAATATACTCTGGGAAGATGGCATCTTCATTGCTGCTTCTATCTTCTTTGCCTCTATTTCCAGGGCCTCCCTGACAGAAACTATTTCTGAATAATGCTTATCGGATAGCTCACCTATACCTGTTTCCAATTCGCTTATCTTCTCGTTTATGTTCTTCTTGAGATTCAGAAGATCATCCCTGATCTCCCTGGGCTTTCCACGCATCTGCATTATATAAATTGCCTTTCCAGACTGAGAACCAATGCTCTGGGCGAACTCCTTTTCTCCACTCTTGGGCATTGAAAGCACCGTGTTTCCGTTAACCCTGTTTACAATGTAATTTTCCCCTATCTTTCCCTCGTATTCTCCCTGGATTAGATAGGATGAGATCACAGAATTGTTAAAACAGGACATATCCACATCAAGTGATTCAAGAGGTTCCACAATTTCAAGTCTGTTATCTATGCTCTTCAGCTCCGTTTTCAGGTCATTTATGGAATTGACAGCAGTTCTCAGATCTTCACCGATCCTTATTGATTTAGCTGCGGAGATTATTTCCTGCACGCTTGAAAATTTTCTCTTTCCAGTTATTTTCCTTGGAGGCAGGAGATTTTCCATTCCCCTGATCTCATTCATCAGTTCTATTACCCTTCCTCTTCCCTCTATCTCTGTCGAGGATTTCATTCCCTCCTTGTAGGAATCCGTAACGTCCTCAAACTGAATGGATTTCATATCATGTAGAAGTGTAAGTAGACCTGCCGCCTTCTCCCTGTAGGCAATTATCCTCATCCTTGCCATTGGCACCGGCTTAAAACCCATCTTTAATCACTCACATAATCCTTCATAATGCCAAGTAACAAATCCACAGTACTTTTACTGTCAATGTTCAGCTTGATTCCAGCCACCTTTTCGTTCTCTTCCCTGACTTTTTCCTGCATCAGCTTATCAAATTCGGCCTTCTTTTCCTTCAGTGCAAGTTCATACTTTATCTGGAGGCTGTCTTCAAGATCCTTATATTCCTTCTCTGTCTTTGCCTTTTCAGACTCTGTCATTTCCCTGCATTTCTGCTTTTCTTCCTCTATTGATCTGTTAACAGATTCTTCTGTTTCCCTTATCTTTTTGATCTTATCAATTCCATCTGCATTCATAATCTCACCAGTGTAAAAAGTACGACAACAATTATTATGATCCTTATGGGAAACATGTATTTCCTAAGGGTGAACAGGATCAACTGCTGTCTGTTCATTTCGTTAATATTATACTGCCTGTAATTCCCCCTCCTTATTTTTGTCCTCCTCCTCTGATATCATCTTCTTCTTGACAAATTTAAGAGTTGTAAACGTGTCTCTCTCAAGTTCGTCAAGTCTCATTCTTATATATTGTGACTGGCTCTTTAACTTTGGTATCATAACAAATTCAATGGCGTTTGACCTTCTCTTTGTCTTATCAATTTCCATAAGAAGCCTTCTCATGGATTTCTCCTTCTCCACTACCTCCACAAGACTTCGGAACAGACGATCATATGCATCTATGGCATCGTCTATGGGTGCAGGAACAGAAATGGCCCTAAATCGTTCTGTAAGAACGGCCTTTTCCATCATTATGCCCAGTTCAGGTATCCTCACGCCCATTACATTTCTCGCCTTTAAGGTTACATCAGCAGACCCTGACATGAAACCATAACTCTCGACCTTCATCCTTCCTTCCCTGACCTCTGCAATGGCCATTTTTTCCAGTGCATTCTCAACTTCTTTTCTTAAGTTCTCCCTCATGCCCCTTAGGTCCTTTGCCATCTTCAGGAATTCCATTATGAGTGCTGATCTTTTCATCTTAAGCAGCTCATATCCCCTCTGTGCCAGCTTAATCCTCTTCCTTAGCTGGATGAGCTCAATTCTGGTCGGTTTTATGTTAAGGTCTGCCAATTCCTCACTTCCATTTTCCGTATTTCTGTATGAAGTCCTTTTTCAACCTCTTCATTTCTGTCTCAGGCAGTTCAGATAGAAGATCATAACTTATTTCCAGTGTATCCTCTATTGTCCTATCCTCGTCCAGCTTCTGGGTTACGTATTTGTTTTCGAAATTATCTGCAAACTTCAGGTAGCTCTTATCGCTTGAACTCAAAGATTCCTCTCCTACTATTGCACTCAGTGATCTGAGATCTTTTCCAGTTGCATAGGCTGAATATAGCTGATCTGCAACACCACGGTGATCCTCTCTTGTTCTTCCCTTTCCAATTCCCTGATTCATCAGCCTTGAAAGTGAGGGTAAAACATCCACTGGAGGGTAAACACCCTTTCTCTGGAGTTCTCTGCTCATTACGATCTGGCCCTCTGTTATATATCCTGTAAGATCTGGTATTGGATTTGTTATATCGTCCCCAGGCATTGTAAGTATGGGTAGCTGGGTTATTGATCCATTTCTTCCCCTTATCTTTCCTGCTCTTTCATAAATAGTGCTAAGGTCTGTGTACATGTATCCTGGATATCCCCTTCTCCCTGGAACCTCCTCTCTTGCCGATGATATTTCTCTTAAGGATTCACAGTAATTTGTCATATCTGTAAGTATAACAAGAACGTGGTATTCTTTCTCATACGCAAGGTACTCTGCAGTTGTAAGGGCAACCCTGGGAAGAATTATCCTTTCCATGGATGGATCGGATGATAAATTCATGAATATTGCAGCCCTGGAAAGAGCGCCTGTCTTTCTGAATTCGTTCATGAAA
>JAKBSB010000061.1 GCA_021845155.1 Thermoplasmata archaeon | reverse complement strand
CACGCCAACCGGAGGTTTGGCATTTTATCTGTTTACGCCAAGCGGCTTGTCGGACTGGTTCTTCCCGCTTTTCCAGCCAAGCGTGTACCAGAATATTCTTCTGGGGCATTCTTCAATGGAGGAACTTATCCACATAATAGCATTCGTGGGTTTCATGGCAATAGCCAGTGTAATGTTCGCCAAGTTCTGGATTGAAACAACCAACATGGGGCCGGCCTCTGTTGCAAAGCAGATACGGTCAAGCGGTATGCAGATTCCCGGATTCAGGAGAGATCCTAAAGTAATGGAACGGGTACTGAAAAAATACATCCCGGCAATTACGGTATTCAGCGGGCTTACAGTTGGACTTCTCGCAGCAGGGGCTGATCTCATAGGAACAGTGGGTGACACCAGCGGTACAGGCCTCCTGTTAGCCGTAGGTATCGTGATCCAGTTCTACGAGGCAATGGGAAGGGAACAGCTGATGGAAATGCATCCTGTAATAAGGCAGTTTTTCGTCGGTGGATAAATGAGGGTAGTAATATCTGGAGTGGCCGGGGTTGGAAAATCCACGGTCCTTGAAATTGTGAAGAAGCGTTCCAATTATGACATCATAAATTTTGGAACACTTATGTATGAGATGGCCAGGGACATCAAGCTGGTGAGCAACAGGGATGAACTGAGGAAACTGAACATCGACACTCAGATCAATCTCCAGAAAAAGGCCTCTTCAGCCATAGGGCATATGGATGATGTCATCATTGACACGCACATGTCAATAAAATCGCCCAGGGGATATCTGCCCGGGCTTCCCGAGTGGGTGCTCAGGGAACTGAAGGTTTCCTCATACTTTGTTCTGGAAGCTGATCCGGAAACCATCAAGAAACGAAGAGAACTTGATGGAACAAGGGCTAGGGATGAGGACAAGGTTAATGAAATAAGAGAGCATCAGGAGATAAACAGATATTATGCGGCTGCATATTCTGTATATACCGGAGCCACAGTAAACTACATAACAAACGTGGAGGGCAAGCCGGAAGTGGCAGCCGAGAAGATAGCAGGGAGGTTGATGTTCGTTGGTTGAAAACAGGTCAGATGCGCAGAAACAGCAGGCAGACCAGATGAAGAAGATGATGGGCTACCAGATGCTTCCAATGCTCATGAGTTTCGTCCTGCTTATAATTATTGCAAACCCCTCACTCAGGGGCGTCATAGGAGGAGCACTCAACGATGTGTTCATGCCAGTGTTCGGGTTCCATTACGCTTTTCCATTAATCAGCATCCTGATCAGCGGAATTATCATTGGTCTCATAACATCCATTCCAAGGTACTTCTTCACTGACTGGATAAGGATGGGAAAGGCACAGTTAAGGATGAGGGCATTCCAGAAAGTCATGAGGGAGGCCTACAGGAGCGGACAGAAAGACAAGATCCAGAAACTGAGCAAGATGCAGTCAAGCATGATGATGGAGCAGAACATGGTTCAGATGAACCAGATGAAGCCTCTTATGGTCCTGAGCATATTCACGTTCCTTATCGTTATCTGGCTTTTCTATTTCATCAGCGCTCTTCCGTACCAGATGATATCAGTTCCATGGTCACTGAATGTGAACATAGCAACCTCGCATCTCTGGGTTTTCCCGGCATGGATTGAAGTTGAATTCATTGCTAGCCTTGTGATAGGATACTTTGTCAGCATGATAATAAAGTTCTTTGATTTCTCTTACAGGCTGAAGAAGTACCAGTCTGAGAATCCCGGACAGATAGAATACAATGCGGGTAACAATTAGCGGACCTATCGGGAGCGGGAAATCAACGGTGGGCAAACAGCTTGCTTCCCGCCTTTCCTATAAATTCATTTCCGGAGGAGTATTTTTCAGGTCACTTGCAAAGGATCATGGGATGAGCATTGAGGAATTCAACAGGTATGCTGAATCCAGGCCGGAAATAGATGAAAAACAGGATAAGATGATACTGGAGTTTCTCAGGGACAACGACAATATAGTCCTGGAATCGAGGCTTGCCGGATGGCTTTGTGTCAGGAACAACCTTGAAGCTTTCAAGATTTTCCTTAATGCATCTTTCAACACAAGAGTCCAGAGGGTCAGTTACAGGGACCAGGACAACGAGACCGGTGAGATGGTGAAGGTAAGGGAAGAATCCGAATATCTGAGGTACAAAAAATTCTATGGAATAGATTATAGCCTAACAGGCATTTACGATCTTGTAATTGACACCGATACTCTTTCGGTGGAAGAAGTGGTGAATAAAATTTATGAATCGATCAAGGGAAAAGACTTCTGCTGACTTCCTCGAGGGCTTTATAGTCATAGACAAGCCCAAGGGACCCACAAGCCACCAGATTGATTACTGGGTCAGGTCAATACTCGGCATCGAGAAAGTGGCTCATGTCGGAACACTGGACCCTTCTGCAACAGGCGTTCTTGTAATGGCGCTTGGCAAGGCTGTAAAACTTGTGGAGATTGCGCATGAAATGCCCAAGGAATACGTGGGGGTCATGTTCACGCACGAGGATGTGAGCGAGGAAAAGGTAAGGAAGGTCATGGAAGAATTCACCGGGGAGATATACCAGATTCCGCCGGTAAGATCCGCAGTCTCAAGAAATCTACGTACAAGATGGATATACAGTATTGAGCTGATAGAGAAGAAAGGGCGGGACGTACTTTTCAGGGTCAAATCAGAATCCGGAACATATGTAAGGACCCTCTGCACGGATATGGGATATGTCCTTGGCACGGGAGCACAGTTGATGGACCTCCGCAGGACTGTAAGCGGAATTTTCACGGAGAATGACGCTGTAACGCTTCAGGATCTCAGCGATGCGATGAAGATAGCAGACGAGGGTAACAGCAGTGCACTGAGGAAAATGGTATTTCCAATGGATTACCTGTTCAGGGATTACGGGAAAATAGTGGTTAAGGCATCGGCCATCCAGAATATTGCCCATGGTTCAGACCTCTTTCCAGGGGGCATCAAGGCAATTATAGGGGCACCCTTAAGAGGGGACAGGGTGGTGGCAATATCTGAAACAAACGACATACTGGCCAGTGGAAAGATGCTGGTGTCTTCTGCCCAGATCACGGATACAAAGGTTGTTGATTTCGACAGGGTTATGCTGGACCCAAATCCGAAAAGGGTAAATTTTATTTCAGGATCTGTGGAGAAACCTGCACGGGCCGTGAAGAAAGTAACCATACCGGAAGAGAGGAAGAAAAGGGTTGATAGGTCAGATGACAGAAAATTCAGGGAAAACAACAAGAAAGTGGTACGGGGAGATAAGGAACGGAAAAGAGATATGGGTATACAGAGACCTCAGGACAAATTTCACAGGGATTTTCGACGCCCTGAGAAGGGGAGAGATCCCCGAAACAGAAATGATAAGGGAGAAAAGCGAACCTTCCCTGCACGACCTCCTTACGGAGTACGGAAGAAAAAGAATAAAAGATGAATTCACCCAGGACAGGCTCCTTATAAAATTTTATTCACTCTACGAGGAAATTACTGAGATCATCAATCTGTACCTTGAGAAGCTGGATTCATTCGGAATACTGACCGGAGTGGAATACCATGAGGATGATCCATGTCTTTACTTCCGATCTCTGGCTGGAGTTTCCGACAAAGATCCTTCAATATCAATGGTTGCAAAATCAGCTTCCATAGGTGTATCCATGTGTTCATTCAGGACCGATCTGTTCCAGTTCACCAGTGAAATGGCAGCAAAAATAATGCCAAACACGGTGGATCTCATAGGAGGATCCCTGGCCCTTGAACTGCTCTGGAGATCCGGTGGCCTCAGGAATATGGTAAAGTTTCCGGCCAGCACATTCCAGGTGCTTGGTGCAGAGAAGGCCTTTTTCAAGCATATGAGGACCGGCACGCCCTCCCCAAAACATGGTTTTCTTTTCAAGTATCCCGGAATATCTTCCCTCCCACCGTCAAGAAGAGGCAAGATATCCAGGATTGTGGCAAACAAGCTTGCAATAGCAGTAAGGGCGGATTTTTACGGTACGAGAATCGATACTGAGTCCATGAAAAATCTTATCACAAAAAGGTTACAGGAAGCAAAATCAAGGTAATCAGAAGCTTTCCAGCTCCTGCTGCCCGGAATACTTCTCCCCTTCCACGGGAACAGGATATTCTCCTGTGAGGCATGAGATACACAGTGACTTCTTTTCAATGGATATGCTCTTTACAAGCCCGTCGATGGAAGTATATCCAATGCTGTCTGCGCCGATCTCATCCCCGATCTCCTGTATTGTTTTTCCGGTGGCAATGAACTGGTCCTTGGTTTTCATGTCCACGCCGAAATAACATGGGGCTATGATCCTGGGTGATCCCACCCTGACATGCACCTCCCTGGCCCCTGCTTTCCTGAGAATTGCAATAATATGTTTCATGGTGTTGCCTCTTACTATGCTGTCGTCAACAAGCACCACCCTCTTTCCATCTATTTCGGATTTTATTGGATTAAGCTTGAGCTTCAGGGCCGAAAGCCTGGATTTCTGGTTGGGCATTATGAAAGTCCTCTCGGAAAACCTGTTCTTGATCAGGCCCTCACTGTACCTGATTCCGGATTCCAGGGAATAGCCCAGGGCCTGTGCCCTGCCGGAGTCCGGAACCGGTATAACCACGTCAGCATCTGCAGGATACTCTTTTGCAAGCGTCCTTCCCAGCCTGATCCTGGTCTGGAACACCTCCACATCATCAATCACGCTGTCAGGCCTCGCGAAATAAACATATTCAAACATGCAGTGAGCTGTCTGTTTAGCAGGCATGACAAATATGCTCTTAGGTCCTTCGGGAGTGAGCTCGACCAGCTCTCCCGGTTTTACATCCCTTATCTTCTCACCGTTGAGTATGTCCATTACACAACTCTCTGAAGCTACAATATAGCTTTCATCAGCATACCCTATAACAAGCGGCCTGAAACCCATGGGATCCCGAAGGGCAAAAAGCCTGTCCCCGACCAGAATTGCACATGAATACGCCCCCTTGAGCCTGTTTACGGAATTCCTGAAACCGTTGATGATTCCATGATTGTTAATCTCCGTGGAGAGTTCCATAAGCATCACTTCGGTGTCGGAACTGCTTAGGAATGGAACGCCTCTTCTTTTCAGCTGTTCCCTTAACTGATTTGCATTGGTAACTTCACCGTTGTGGGAAATTGCAATATAGCCATATGAGTTTGAAACCAGGAAAGGGCCAATATTTTCCAGCCCCTTTGATCCGGACGTGGAATAACGGGTGTGTCCTATCCCAACCTGTCCATTGAGTATTGATCCCGTTTCCATATCCCTGTCAGTGAAAACCTCATGCACAAGTCCCATGCCTTTCTTGACACTTATTATGTCGTCATGAAAAGTGGCAATGCCCGCACTTTCCTGTCCCCTGTGCTGTAGCGTACGAAGGGATGCTACAAGATATGGATACGCAGTTGTCTTGCCTATGAAACCGACAACAGCGCAGTGATCATTTGGCTTTTGCCCATCTATAGGATCTGAGTTTTGGGGCGGGATATCCACAGTGAGAGCACCTCTTCTCCCTTACATGGTATGAATGATGGCCACATCTTCTGCATCTTATGTGTACCTTCTTGCTTCCCATCTTTCCCATTACTGCTGTTCCATTGCTCATTGACTGTCACCTCGAGATGGAGAAATAAATATCACATTATCTCCTCTGACCAGAATCCTGTCATAATTTCCCTTGTTTTCACCATATATGGTTTCCCCTGCATTCTTGATCACAAGGTTCATGTATATGTCGTAACCTTCAAGGATACCTGAATAGGCCCTGTTTCCCTTAACATCCACAAGGACATTGTGGTCTATGGAACCTCTCAGAACATCCATAGGTCTGGCAATATTTGACTGTTGTTTTGGCATTTAAATTCAGGCGATGCATTGTAAAAATCTATTTAACATTATCTTTGAATGAATAACCTGTAGCATGGTCTTTGAAGGTTTTAAAAGCAAAATTTTTCTTCAAGAGGGGCAACCTGCAGGATAAAATAAGAAAATCGTGATATGATCCATGTTATCATTGAAAACACTCACAGATTCTCGAACTGTTTCATTATGTCGTCTTCCTTAGGCTTTTCTTTCATGAAAGCGCCTATGATCATTATTATGAAACCAATTATGCCCAGAACTATGCCTACTACTTCTATTGAAGCCAGATATTCCTGCGATTCCAGTATATACTCATAATTGACGTGAGGTGCAGAGTTCCCGAAGAACACCAGTGTGTAATTTCCTGCCCCGACCTCGTAAGCCCTGTCAGTGGAAATGGATATGGTTGAATTGATTGCATAATCAGATATGTTCCCGGATCCGGCAGCTGCCACATCAGAAGTCCTGATCAATGATATATTGGCAGATGAATTTGTTACCAGAAGGAAAGTCGTGCCATTGAACTGGAGATTATGTGTGCCGTACTCATCAGACCTGACCTGCTGGAAGCTGTCTCCGGTAACCAGTTTTCCACTTAAAAGCGCAGTTCCGGATATAACCAGCACTAAGCCGATCACAAGAATTACAAGGCCAACATAAAATACTTTCCTGCGCATGTCCTGTTAATACAAAATACACTTAATAGAGTTTCCCAGCCCTTCGTGACACAGGACAGTTGAAGTCACCTGAATGTCCTGTTACTGTTAAAACTTATATTGATCCTGACAATATAGTTTTTACTTTGCCGAAGTTATTATGCAGGAAAACCATCAGGATTGCACATAACCGGTCAATGTCAAGCAAAAGGTGAAAATATTGAAAATGCCCAAGGAAATTAAAGCTTACTGTCCAAGTTGCAAGAAACACACTCTGCACGAAGTGGAGAGAGTCCGAAAGAAAAAAGCAAGTGAGTTCAAGGCTGGCCAGAGGAGATTCAGGAGAGCAACATCAGGATACGGAGGTTTTCCCAGGCCTAAATACGAGGGACGGGAGAAACCTACAAAGAGGGTTCCCCTGAGACTGAGGTGCCTGCAGTGCAAGAAAGCAACAACACCGAAAGGAATCAGGGCGAAGAAGTTCGAACTTGTGGAGGTGCAGTAAAATGGTTGATCAGAAGTTCGTAAAATTGAAAAGCATAGGGAATAAATTCATAAAACTGAAATGCAAGGACTGCGGAAACGAGCAGATAACTTATACCAAGATATCCAGCGTCGTGGTTTGCAACATATGTGGATCAACCATGGCCAGGCCAACAGGAGGAACACTGGAAACAACCTCTGAGGTCACGGGAGTTCTCTGATGCGGAAGAATCTGCCGGAAGTCGGGGACCTTGTTGTGGTCACCATAAAAGAGGTAAGGAACTTCGGTGCCAATGTAAAACTGGATGAATATCCTGGAAAAGAAGGCTTCATCCATATTGCCGAGGTCGCAACCGGCTGGGTCAAGCACATCAAGGATTACCTGAGAGAGGGACAGAGGACTGTATGTAAAGTTCTCAATGTGGACACGGCAAGGGGATACGTGGATCTTTCACTGAAGAGGGCAAATGAGCATCAGAGGAGAGAAAAGATTTCCGAGTGGAAGAACGAGCAGAAATCACAGAAACTTTTTGAAATAGTG
>JAKBSB010000060.1 GCA_021845155.1 Thermoplasmata archaeon | reverse complement strand
TATGAGGTGCTTTCCCTGATGGCGTATCATATCCAGGTTTATGATCAGTCACTCATACCGGTTGAGGACAGCAAATCAATTCTGAGGTCCCTGCTTGCGATCCTTCATAAAAATATAGTTATAGATCCGTGGCTGGAAGACATTCACGGGTACGTTGAGGCAAGTGTAGGTGAAATAGCCGGCAAGTCGTACGAGAATCTCAGAATATTTCTTTCAAGGAATGAGCAGAGTCATACAGATATCAGGTTATTCCAGGCAGATCATCTTTTGAATATGGCAAAACTGCTTCTGGATATTGCTGGCACCGCTCATGAAAAAGGGGCACAGTCTACTGGGTATATTCCGGGATACACACATTACAGGCAGGCAATGCCTGTTGCAATCTGCACTTATTACGATTACATATCGTCTGTTATGGTTGGTCTCTCCAGGGAGGCTGTGAGAATAGCAAACTCGCTTATGGAAGAGTCTCCTTTCGGATACGGGTCTGGCTTTGGTTCAATGTCTCCTGTAAACTTCACAAAAGTTTCAGAAATGCTTGGATTCAAGAGAGTTATGGAAAACCCACTTCATGGATCTTTTCAGAGATGCCTGGACGATCTTGATGTCGTGTATGTTCTTGAAAAATCCCTGATCTCTGTATCCAGAATCGCCCAGGATATGATTATTTACAGCGCAGGAGATCATGCTTTCATAAAACTACCGGAAGATTTCACCACAGGTAGCTCACTTATGGCCAACAAGCGCAATCCAGATTTCCTGGAAATGATTGAAGGATATGCTTCCATGGCCATAGGAGGGCATGTGACTACCGCTTCCATCCTGGAAAACAAAAGCTCAGGTTATCACAGGGAATTCCAGATTTCAAAGGATAAAACAATTGATCTTCTAACAACATGTGAAAAACTGTTCAAGCATTTTAACACATTCCTTTCCGGTGTCGAGATAGATGGTGTCGAGGGTAAAGCCATAATGGATAACAGCACCTATGCTACATCCCAGGCATACAGTATATTCAAGTCTGGGAAAACGTGGAAGGATTCATACAGAAAGGTTGGTGAAATGATCCGCAACGGTGAAAAATTTTCTCCCTACGATCCCAAGTTATCCCAGTCTATTGACAGCAACATTATAGATGAACTGTCAGGATTAATTTCTGAGATCAGAGACAATATCAAAATAAAGAGGGAAAACATCGTCAGCACCGCCAGAAACATCATCTATTGAAATTATGGTTTTGCAATCAAGTCTATTCGCGAGGATAGGGATGAAGGTCACTGATTCCTCGACCATAGTCAAGTTCTTTCACAAGAGCCGGGTTGGGAAAACCTACGCGAATACCTTTGTTGGAGGAAATTTCAATCTAACCTTCCCCCCAGGCTGGACACTTTTCTACTTCAAACGCTCTGACATTTCCCTGGATGTAACATGGCTAACATTCTGGTGAACTTCCGGAAATCGATCATCATTCGAGACCAGGAAGTCCGCGCGTAGCTGTACAGCGGTTGCGAGTACCATTGCATCTGGAAGTTTCAATCGTGTATTTGCCCTTATAATGGCTGAAGAGACTGCAATGTCTAACGACAGGGGCACAACTCTGAAATTTTTATTCGTTAAGATTGCCGATAAGAATCCACTGGCATCTTTATCTCTCTTATCAACATAGAATCCCGTTAGAACTTCTGAGATCACCAGCGTTGGTATAATGCCCTCAAGAACTCCCCTTTCAATTGCCAGCAACACTTCTTTTGAATGTTTGTAATACGGTGTTTCTTTGTTAAGAACATTAAGGAAAACATTGGTATCTATGCAAGCTCTAATCCCATTCATCTCTGATTTTTTTCATGGACTTCGTTGCTTTCTCACTTAGTGGGGAAGTACTCTCTAAAAGTGAGACCAGGCTCTTTTCCTCTGCCTTCTTGATTATGATGTCATCGCCTTTTTGCTCAAAGATTATTCGATCTCCCCTTGAGATTCCCAGAGTTTTCCTGATTTCTGCGGGAATCGTGATTTGGCCCTTTGATGTTATTTTACCCAGATCCAATATCATATTCCTACCCATAAGTAATCTATTCCTTACATTTAATTCTTACCAACCATTTGGAAGAAATAGGGGATGAGAAAGCATCCTCCATCTCAGATTTCATCGTCTTTCACCATGCGATTCCCAAATGCGAATGGTCGTGTGAGATCAGTATTTTACCCTTAAAACACATTAACCGATATGCTTCCAGAAGAACCAGGTTACATTGGCAACCTGAAGATAAAAAATAGAATTGTTATGGCTCCCATGATTTCCAACATTGGAAACCCAGACGGGTCAACAAACGAGAATCACATACAGTATCTTGAAGAGAGATCAAAAGGTGGTTTTGGTCTTATCATAACGGAATATACGTTTGTCAACAACAGGAACAGCAGGGGATCTGTAAATGAGCTGGGTGTGTACGACAGAAGATTCATTCCGAAGTTGCGCAGACTTACCGAAAGAATTCACATTCACGGAGCAAAAACATTCATGCAATTAGTCCACGCTGGTGGAAAGGCCTCTCAGCAGTTCAACAGGATGAGATCATTTGCACCCAGCAGTGTGGATTATGTTGGCACAACACCGTGGGAACTTTCACAGTCGGATATCTCGGAAATCCTCGAGGACTTCGTCCATGCTGCAAGGAATGCCAAAGATGCATTCTTCGATGGAATTGAACTCCACGGTGCACATGGGTACCTTCTTTCTGAGTTCATGGCACCTTCACTGAACAGAAGAACAGACAGGTACGGTGGAAGCCTTGAAAATCGTCTTAGATTTCCACAGGAAGTTCTGGATTCCATAAGATCAGAGATGGACTTTCCAGTGGGAATGAGGATCAGCCTTTTTGAGAATGGTGACTCCACATACGATCCTGAATATGGTTTGAAAATTGCCGATCACCTGCATAATCTGGATTACGTTCATTTTTCTGCAGGAATATTCAACCCTCCCGGATCATCTGCATCTTTCTATAATTCCAGAACTCATATATTGAATAAGCTCCCCAGAAGGCCAAAGGTTACCACCATGGTGGTGGGTTCCGTTGTAGATCGCAATGATGCCGAAAAAGTTCTATCCAGTGCCGATTTTGTGGCGGTGGCAAGGGCAAGTCTGGCGGATCCTTACTTTGCCACGAAAATTCTTGAGAAAAATACCCCCATAAGACCATGTATCAGGTGCAACCAGGCATGCAGGGATCTTGGACTGGGTGAAGTAAGGTGCACTGTAAACCCGGACACTGGTCTTGAAAATGTACTCAGACCATACAAAACCCACAAGCTCGCGGGTGAAATTGTACTTTCCGGAGGAGGTATAAAAGGAATGGAGGCAGCCATGGAAGCTGCAAAAAACGGACTGAAAGTAACACTCTACGATTCCAACCATAAGCTTGGAGGTCAGCTTCTCTCAATCAGTGATCATAGAAAGATGATTGAGTTCTCAAAACTCATAGACTATTATAAACAATCACTGGAAATTCTCGGTGTTGAGGTGGTATTGGATTCAAAGAACAATTCAGGGTTGATCTGTGATCCGGATACAGTTTACCCAGATCTGCCGGAAAAGGACGAAATATGGGTAGATTCCAACATATACAAGCACCATGACCAGGCCCTTGTATTATCAAGGGATCACAGAGTTTACATGAGCAGGAGGAGTCTCTCAAGCCTTGACAGATCCAGGGTGCTCGAATTCGAAAAACTTGCAGCGGAAAACGGGCTTGAATTTGTCGATCACCGTAAAGAAACATTTGATATTTCAATAATAGAGAGAAACCAGTACGACATAAGATCAGCAATGGTGTCTGGAAGAGAACTTATACGTAAATATATTGAAAGGAACTCATCTGACTATCTCTAAACTTCTCCCCTGATCTTCCTCTCTCTTCTCTCTCTAACTGTCTTAATATCGGCTTCCTCTTCAGGGGTAAGTTCAAACCGTTCAGTTTTGAGATCACCAAGGAACTGCGCAGGTATTTCTCCAGTCAGAAAAACCTCATCTGTGGCTCTGTAGACCGGTTTATTGTTTGCTATCATCTCTCCCGTTTTAACAGCAAGTATTGATGGGGAATCAATGTGGTATAGCCCGGAGACATACGCCTGCCTGACATCTCTTGATAGATGAACCCATGTTTTGTCAGATGGGCTGATTCCCGTTTCCTTTATGAATTCATACTCTTCCGGAGTTGTCTGGTAGTACAGTTCTTCAGGAATTCCATCGGTGGGCATATCGTCTATTTCTATTGGTATTGTATGCCCATATGTCGCCCTTATCTCCTCCCTGTCATTGACCTGGTATCTCTGCTTTGGATCAGTTCTGGCAAGGGCTTCAATATGGTAAGGTGTGAGCCATTCAAAAAATCTACGCTGTGCCTTTACAGCCGGAACTATGAGGTAGGTCTTTACCCATCCATGATCGTCAAGTTTAATGCCATAGTTTTCAGGGAAATGCCTGAGCATCCCCGCCAGGACTCTTCCCATGGTCTCTATTTCCCTGGGATTCATCAGCAGTTTACCGCTGTTATCGCACACCGGACAGGCTTTTCCACGAAAAGGTCCATCCTGTCTGCAATCTCTTAGCTCAAGCTCCATTTATGACACCTCTTACAGCTTCAGCCACTTCCCTGGCAACAGTTATTTTACTCCATTTTCCGAAAATTGTGTCGGTTATAACAATGTCCTGGGTAATGGATGAAATTTCGTTGTAGGAACCGTTGGCAAAGATTCCATGTATTGCTGACACATATACTTTGTCAGCACCCCTCTCCTTCAACATATTTGTTGCCTTTATGATTGTTCCTCCAGTTGATATCATGTCATCCAGCAGGACAATGTTCTTCCCTGTAACGTCAATATCGGGAACAGTCATTGTTACAGTCCGGGAATCAATTCTCTTCTTGTCAATATTAAATGATTTTGCATTCAGGAAACCAGAAAGTTCTCTGGCCCTTTCAAGTCCCCCATCATCCGGAGATACGACATAGTCAATCTTCTTGTCTGAATAGTAATCCACAAGTGGTTTCACAATCTTGACATTTCTCAGCCCCTTTCGAGAAAATCTGGCTGTCCCAAGATCGTGGATCTCAACAACAATGAGTGAATCACAGAAATTCTCAACGGATTTCAGCATGACCATTGATGATATGGGTTCTCCACTTTTGTAAATCATATGCTGTCTTGCGTATCCGAAATAAGGTATTACTGCAATGACTCTACCCGCTCCATTTTCCTTTGCGGCATTGAGCATAAGAAGGAATTCTATTATTTCAGCATCGTTGCGTGTGTTTCCAACTGCTACGATATCTTCTCCCCTGAAGTCGCCAAGAATCCTTATGTACATCTCTCCGTCAGGAAATCGTTTTCTTTCAATATCAAGGAGATCACATTTGAGCTCAACTGCAATTTTCAGGGAAAGTTCTCTTGATGAAGAGGAGGAAATAATTTTCATTGACCATTGGGAATGTTCTCTCTTTTTAAATTTTTATGGTATACGCTACTGGAAAATTAAAAAAAAATGATGCCTAGGGGATTTCAGACAGTATCTGTGAGGTTCTGCTAACGCCCAGCCTAAATTTTACTGGATCAGGTGGCATCCCTGAAGCTTCAAGCAATGCAAGAGCCTCGGAATAATTCTTAATGCCTCCTGCAACCTTAATTCCTATGTGTGAATTCAACCTCCTTGCGGTTTCTGCCATGAGCCTGACATTTTCCACTGCTGCACCTGCCTGGTTTCCAAGGGTTTTGGCAAATTCTGATTCAGCAAATCCTGTGCTGGTCTTTATGAAATCAGCCTTAGATCTGCAGATGATCTCATACAGCCTTCTTTTTTCCTCCATATTGGTGTAGGCATCCTCTGTTATGAATTTTATACCAATTCCATGACTATGGGCGGCGTCAACAAGGGCATTAACATCATGTTCAACCTCGCTGAACATTCCGGATCTCACATATCCTGTCTGGACCACAAGGTCAACCTCATCACAACTTCCAGAATAAAGATCAATCAGCTTTTCCCTTCCCTCAGTTGTGTAGGTTCCAAGTGGGAAATCGAGAGTGATGTCCACCTTCACATTTGATTTATGCTCCCTGAGATATTCTCCGGCCTTAGAAGAAAAAATTGGTTCTATGCACACGCTATAAGTCCTGAAATTCATGGCCTCGTCAAGGAGTTTCCGTATATTTTCCCATGTTGCATAGCCTTTCAATGAGCTGTGGTCTATGAGACCGGCAATCTGCGTGGCTGTGTATTTCACTCAGAATCACCTGGTGCTGGCCTCAGATGCAGTTACAAGCTCGTCCCTGAGTTTCATTGCCCTGTCCCATGTATTCTTTCTTATGAGTCCCACATATCCACCGATGAACAGTGCCATGAATATTACAGAGCTGGTAAATCCAACAACAGGTCCATACTTTATGAACAGGACACCCTCAATTATGGCGTTGAAGGCTCCAACCAGGTTCAGTGCTCCATTGTAGAAACCATATACTGTACCGGCTGTTCCTCTTGGTGCAAGATCTATGGCATTCACTGCCCATGAACCAACTGTCAGATTCATGAGACCGGCACCAGTTGCCAGCAGAAGTGCAGTTGGAACAAGCTCTCTGGCTGTTCCAGTGAAATAGGACAGACCGACCATAAGTATCATCAGGCTCATTGGAAGAAGAGATCCAATCCTTCTGGCGTTGACCTTTGTAAATTTCCTCAGCAAGCCATCGTTCAGGGGTCCAGATCCAAAGAAACCTACAATCAGGCCAGTATCCACTGCAGCTGTGTAAAAGCCGCTAGTAGTTACAGAATGTGCAAATTGTATGAACATAAGACCAGGAAGCCAGTAAAGGAAAGTGAACAGTATATACCCAAAGGAGAGAAATATGAGTAAAGTTCCAATTCCGGCCTGTGTTCCGAAAATCATCTTGAGCGTGTTTTTCCAGATGAGCTTTGCAGGGAGTTTCTTTGTGGATTTCTCTGCGTCTGTCTTTCCTTCGTTAATGTATGCAAGTTCTTCTGCGTTGACTCCTTTATGGACATCAGGAGTGTCTCTTACATAGTAGTACCAGATAACCGCAAATAAGAGACCAATTGCCCCGAAAAATATGAAGGGTCCGGGCCATCCAAAGAAATGGTAAATTAACACTCCCAGGGAGGCTGCCACAACCGGTCCCACCGCCTGTCCTGCTCCAGCCCAGGTGTATGCTTTAGATTCATCAAATCTGTTGGTCCAGTTCTTTGCTGATTTTGCATTGACTGGCCAGACCGGTCCTTCTCCAGCACCCATGAAAATTCTCACAACAAGCATGGAAAGAAAATCGAATGTTGCTGCAGTAAGGATCGTAAATACGGACCACACGGCGTAGAATATACCCATGGCTTTCCTGAGGCCAAGTTTATCCACAAGTGATCCGCCCGGGAAATTGAACAGCGCGTAGGCAAGGGACCATGCAAAAAGGATAAGCGAATAGTTGGCAAGTCCACTGCCTCCCAGGGAACCTTTAGCACCATAGTCACTGGGGCTGGCTATCCAGTGAAATGCGTAGGCATATGCCGGTGCAGTTATGGTCCAGATCACTCTGTCAGCATAGTTGAACATTATGGCAATAAACAGCATCAGAGGTATAACCCATCTG
>JAKBSB010000059.1 GCA_021845155.1 Thermoplasmata archaeon | reverse complement strand
TCTCGAACAGTGAACTATCACCGTGACATTCTTGAAGGGCTCATAATGGATGAAAAGCTTGACGGTGAAGATATTGAATCTTATGCCAGATCCATGGGTCTTTCCCCAGATTTTGATCCCGTACGGGAATTATTCTACCTTCCCGTTGATCAGTTCGTTTCATGCAACAGCAGACTCAGTGGGTCCAGATACAGACTTTCATATCAGCTATTCAGGGAAGGAAAGGTCATTCTCAACAGGGAAACTCTGGCCAAGATAATGCGGGAATTCTTTGTCATAAAATCAATAAGAGCTGTGCACGATATATCGGAGGAAAGTGCTTTACAGATACTTCAGGATATAGATTATATCGATTCACTGAAGGAGCTTTACAGGGTTGTTGGATCAAGAGGTGTTCTTGATCTGGGTTCTGTGGATTTCAAGATCTTTCCACCATGCATGAATGAATATATATCACAGATGAGAGATGGAGTGAATCTACCCCACATGGCAAGATTCACAATGGTAAGTTTTCTGAACAAGGTTGGAATGACGAGAGATGACATCATCGCCCTGTTCAAAACCGCGCCTGATTTCAATGAGCGGATGACAACCTATCAGGTTGATCATGTTACAGGAAATATATCTGGAACGGAATATTCTCCTCCAAAATGTTCTGTGCTTCAGTCAAATCATCTCTGCTATAAAGGAGATGACAGGTTGTGCAATCAGGAGTGGCTAAAACACCCCCTTCAATATTATTCAATCAAGAAAAGGGATATGATCAGGCAAGGTGGCGTTCAAACATCTTCAAAAAGGTAGTTTTCTTTATCTTCGCTTCTATTGTGTACATCTTACATGGTTCCCATGGTGTTCGTGGATAACGGCATTCCTTAACTTCGAACTCAGCGTTAATGGAACGAATAAAATCCACCAGCTTCTGTTCATTGAAGTTATGAGCGGCCTTTTTCGTGATCTTCCTTCCGTACCGTTTTGAATGTTTCTCGTTGAAATACTGGGAATAAACTGTAAATCTCATAGTAGAACAGCGTTAATAACTCCGTCCTGTCCCGGTCTTGAGGTTATTCTGGCAGCACCTGCATCTGTCATGATTATAGTTCCCTTGTTCATGATGTTTCGCTGCACATAGTGTGGATTTGACGGATTTTCCTTAACAGTGATGATCTTCATCTTGGTGGTTGTCTTTTCTCTTGGGTTAAAAACATTGGCACTGTCTCCTCTCATCAGGGCTATCTTAACATTACCGCCTAGTGCCCTCACTTTCCTTGATGACTGCGGTCCAATCCTCGTTAAGGTTGGTTCCCGTCCGAGCTCGTATCTTCTCTTTGATCTGGAACTTCTTAGCTTGCCGCCCGTGAATTTTTTTCTTGCCTGTCCTTGAAATATAGTCATTTTCTACACCTTAACTTATTGAACTTTCTGGATAATGGGAAATGAAATATTAACTCTTTCGGCAGATTCCTGGATTTATCCATGTAACCTTCCCGTTTCAAAGAGTGCTGTGAGAATTTCATGGGCTTTAATCCATTCTACACCAATGTTCTCTTTTCCTCAACGGAGACATCCACCTCATATACGCAGAATGAACGAAGCAAGATGCTATCTTACATATTTCACCTGTGTGTTCCTGTGTACCTGAAGTGTTACCACAGAGATGTTATGTTTTTACTCGCTTTTATCCACCATTCTACAAAGAATGGGTTCCCGCCAAGAGTTTAGAAATTCATTCAGGTAAATCTTCCTCTTGATATTTTGTTTTTTGGGAGTGGTTCTCTGCTGACATCCAATCTGTTTCCGTTTAGTCCCCTAACATAAACCTTCTGTCCTACTGCCAGCGTATCTCCCTCAGGTGGAATCACTGCCCATATCTGGGAGTCTATGGTCACTTCAGCGAAACCCTCTCTGACCCTTGTCACCACTGCCTCCTTTCCAACAAGACCTTCTATTCCGGTAACCGGGCCATGTCTGAAAGGATGACGCATATACATCCTCGTTCCCCACCCACCTATGAATATACCGATGATAAGCGCAATGATAGCAATCAGGACTTCCGTGATATTCATTAAGTATCACTCATGTATGGATTTACCGTTTATTTACTTTTATCATCTCAGGACTGTGAATTGATCTCAGCGAATAATCCATGATGACCTTTCACGGCATGGGTTGATTTTTTACACAAGTATTAACAACACGGATGGAAACAAATATATACTATTATGAATATTTAAGTTGCTTGACAGAACTGGAATCTATTGAAAGAAACAGAATAAATCCTTTTGTGTCATCCCTCTCAGTTGTTAATTTCTTCTTTTCCTTCTCAATGAATCTGTTCAATTATACAATATTCTACCTGCTCATCCTTTCTGGGATACCCATCATATATGGTGGTATAGGCACAACAATAGGACAGGTTGCAATTCTGGTAATAACCCTTCCTCAGGGAAGATTCATTGACCGTGGGTTCTCCTATTTCCTCATGATTGCCGGTGGTATCATATATTCAACGGCTCTGATACTGATTTTTTTTGACACCCTTCTCCATGCAATCATCTTTTTCTATGTTATTGCTTTGCTGGTTGCAGTAATACTCATATCACAGAATACCTTCAAGTCAGCTCTTTCGTCATTCGTTGGGAAGTCTATAAAATCTTCTGTCCTCGGATCTCATTACTCCCGGATTATAGTCATGGAAACTGCAGGAGGGACTGCTGCACTTTTCATTGTTGCATTCATACTTGACAGTGTTGGGATATCACATCTCTACCTGATTTCTGGTGCAGTTCTTGTTGCAACAGTAATATCTTCCTTCACTTTCCTTTTCAGGAAGGAGAGAGAGAACCTGGTTACTGAGGAATCACTGGTAAAACGGCCAACCTTCCTGGAAAGTGTGAAGGCACTGAAGGACAGAAAGAGATTCCTTGTACCAGTAATTTCCACCAAGGTATTCATGTCTGTTGGGATATATGCATTTTCTTATTACTACATAATACTGGCTCTGAAAATAGGCGTAAGCAGCTTTCTAAGCATCCTTTTCCTTGCTCTTTCATATGCTGTTGGAATATTATGGGGTTACTTCTCCGGAAAATTCATAGATCGGCATCAGGAGTGGGGTAAATTATACATTATACTGATGTCCCTTTTCGATTTCGTGATGTATTTGCTTATGTTTTATGCCCTCTATGCGGGAATTCCGGATCTCTATCTCGGTTCGGCACTGATTGGGAGCATAGGACCCTTTGTAGTTCCAGGGGCACTTTCATATGAACTGAAGGTTGTAGGAAAAGAGAACCGTGGGATGTATGGTTCCATTCAGAGAATAATGGTTGCAATCTGCTTTATCTCAATAGGCATTCCCCTTGCCTACCTTGTTTCATATAATTATCTTTACATGTGGTCGGTGGTTGTTATAGCCTCATTGATGAGCCTGATCTCAGCAATTCTCATCCCATCCAGATCAGTGACGGCAAAAATAATAGAATCATCAACCTGAACACGTATTTATAAAAATTTAATTGTGGAATTAAAGAATCAGAGGCCTATTTTTCCGGCCAGTTCCTTCCCTTTTGTAATGACAATTTTACAGGGTGTTGGAAGTTTTATGGATGCTTTCTTCAGAGCTTCCCGTACCCTCAATGCTCCATCCTGGTTGGATCTTGCAACCATAATAATATCATTGGCGTGTACTCGTGCCGCAGTTCCAACAGGTTTTCCAAAAGCTCCCCTCATGCCACTCGATATCCTATCCGCCCCTGCACCAGTTGCCATCTTATGCTCTCTTATGACCTGGTGTGGATAGGGCCTGATCTGCAGGTAGTATCCGTCGGCCCCCAGAGCCTCCATGAGTTTTCTATTGATTGAAATCCTGGCTGCCTCAAGTGCAGTGTGTCTGATCTGGCACGATTCCTCTGCAACGAGCATGAGCTCCACATCAAAGTCCTTCTTCTGGTTTCCCTGTACAAAAGTGGTGATCTTGGGATAAGGTACCCCTCCCATGAACTCTCTTCTTGTATAAGCTGGACCTGAAATTTTAGTGTACATTCTGGCTGGTTTTGTTACCATCGATATCCTAAGTGTAATTCTTACCCGTATAAAAATTGACCGATTGGATGCGGAAATGATAATACAGTACTCCACAACAAATTCGAATTCAATATAAAACCTGTTCCGCCAAGCATGTAATAAATTCACGGGTGCTATATGTTTCTTACTGGGGACTGAACATCTCCTGTGTAAATAATGTCACTGGAGGTTAAATATCTATTTCTGATATGTAAAAACTATATGCTTAATTGTCATACAGGTATATGGACAAGAAACCCATTATTGACGTCACACATATATCTTCAAGGGGTTCGTCCTTCAGGATAACTCTGCCAAAGAAAATAGTTAAAAGACTGAATCTTAAAGAGGACGATATAATAGCTTTTTTTGATGACGACGGCGTAAAGATTGACAAGATACAGTGAAGAGACCGGTTGGTTCATGGAACTGAAAAATTTTTTCACTGTATTTCCCTAGAATAGGTGAAACCTTGAAACCAACTCCAATTTTGAACGATTCTCACAGATTGCTATTCTCCAGCGCAATGTTCGCCTCGGGTTGGTTTGGCCTCAGTTTCAGTTTTCCTCTTCTTGCAACGTCATTCCACTATGGATATTCTTTCACCGGATTCCTGGGGCTAATGGGATCTGCACCTTTTCCGGTGATTTCATTTGTATATCTCAGGGCAAATTCAACAATGCTCCGTTACGGGAGGTTCATACCTTTTTTCATTCTTGCGATCCTTTCAGCCCTCTTTATCCTCTATTCCAGAAGCGGTTTCATAGAGATCATAGTGCTGGCCGACATATCCCAGGGATTCTGGTGGATATCAATGGAGATCTCACTGAATCTTATCTCTGGAAAAAATAATGCTGAAAAGTATTCTGTGGGCTGGGGAATACCGAACGCCATAATTCCAATCGTATCGGGTTTCATAATCCAGTATTTGGGATTTGATGCTCTTTTCGTAGTTGCAACTGCATTCTTTCTGCTTGGGCTATTCTTCATACCTTCGGTGCAGGTGGAGAAACTGCCAGAAAGATACAGTGGTGTGAAGAAAAGGTTTGTCATACCACTTATGTTTGCCGGGATCGTTGCAGGCTTTCTCTACTACGTTTTTGTTCCCATACTGAGAAATGAAGGGATTTCCTACAGTATCATAGGTTCCCTGGTGAGCGTATACGCAGTATCTTCTGCTGCGGGTTACATAATCCTTAATTTTATCAGAAATCTGAAGATTCAGAGCTACTCCATTATAAGTTCCCTGTTCCTGCTATCTGCGTTCTTTATAATTTATACCAGAAGTCCTGTTTTTCTTGTTTTAATACTTGTTATGGTGGGAATCGGGGCCTCTATAGCCATGTCAAAAATACTCTCCTACATATCGCAAACATCTTCTCCAAGAATCGGTGTATTCTACTACGAAACATTCTTCGGAATTGGTTTCACAATAGGATCATTTGCACTGGGAACACTTTACCAGTACACAGGTCCGGAATATGTCTCCGCGCTCTTCCTGTTTCCTGTAATATATATTGTTTATGAAGCAGCAGGCTACCTCAAGGCATGATATGGTTCAGTGTGAGTAGGGTCCTTTCATGACCACATGCACATTGAAATCACCAACCGCATCAGGTTCCAGTGTTTCGTGGCACTGTGTACATTCCAGTTCCTGGTGGTCTTTCACATGGAATGTTACATTTCCACATGATGGACATGCGCTCCTTATCCAGAGCATATCTCCGGGAACACGGTTCTTTTTTGCGAATTCCTGTATACGTTCCTCCCGAGTCTGGTCCGTATCGGGGTTCTGTAAGAGTTTTGGTGCAGGCAAAAGCTGAGATATGGAGATTACGCCTATGAATGCAGTTACAAGAAGAAAGGCTGTGAAGATACCATCATAAACAGGGGTTGATGATAAGAACTCCGAGAATATGGATACAAAGGAGATGATAAAATTTACAAGAAATGCCCTGAAAAATCCAGATTTAAGATAAATTATATTCAGTATGAAGAAAGTGAGGAGTGCGGATACAAATTCATAAAGGTTCCCTGAGAAGATTACCGATGGAACAACAGTTGCTATGACGATTACCAACACCTTGGTTCCATAGCTTCCAATATTCATTGATATGAAGCTTTTCCAGTTCAGGTTTCTTCTGACTGCAAGAATCATGGCAATCATCGCAGAAATTGGGATCAACTGGAAAAAGACAGCCTGGAAAAGAACTGATCCATCCATTACAAACCACTGGAAAAACAGTGGTTTCTTCAAAAATAGATCTGATGCTGAAGCTCCAGGTAGATCCACTGAAAACAGTGAAATGATGAGCTGTACAAGTACGGCTATTGAAAAAAGTCTGAAAAACAGGCGATTTCCTGATCTGCCGAAGGAGGGGTATTTGCCGGAAACAGGTGAAAACATGCTCCCTATGGAAATTATGATGAAAACGAAGGATGCAACGATCACCAGGACAGTTATGAACGGGGAGTTCACAATGTTCCCGAGGGCGTATTCTGATGTTGATATTGCGAGAATATGCCTGAAATGGGAGAGAACTGATGGAAATATATAGAGAAGAGTGAAGATTGCTACAACAAGATAGATTACGCCGAAATAATAGGAAATGATACCAACTATTTCATTGAAGTCCATCTTTGCCATTATCCTGTTCCCCCGGAATTAAATTTTACTTTGAAAGGAAAACGTTAAGGCGTTTGCTTATTTTTCCTTTAACCATTGTTGTCTTGAACTCAATCTTCCCTATTTCCCCAGTTCTCAGAACATCTGTTCCAAATTCTGCCTGTGGAGGAAGTCCCTGAATTTTCAAAACCCGTATTGGATCAAAATCAGGCACTCTTCCCTTGCAGATCTTCATCAATTCCTGATCCTCCGTGAAATTGGTCTTTGGCATATAATCAAAATTGACATCAAGGTTTTTCTCCACAAAGCTATTTGCCTCATCCTGCAGTTCACTCACCAGTGCTTCCGTGAGGTCCCCATCCATTTCAATGTCAACCCACGCCTGGTCATCATAAGTCTGGTTTATTCTTGTGGTTGCCCCATATTTCTTAAATACTATTCCAGAAATGATCTTCAGTGCGGTCCTGAATCTCATATGTACATATCTGACGTCCCAGTCAATAATCTGGTGAACCTCCTTCCCCTTTATGCCATCAGGGAATGTATCATGGGACATCAGGTGCACATCTGTCCCATCATTCCATGTATCCACTATAACATACTCTTTGCCGTCGATTATGACCTTTCCACGGTCGTTAGGTTGCCCATCACCAGTTGGGTAAAACACTGATTTGTCCACAACCAAGTCGGTGAATTCAAAGAATTTCACTGTTCCCTTCCCTTCTTTCTGGTACTGGTCTTTAAGGTATAGAAGATCTGTTTGCATACCTACACGATTGCTTTTATATTTAATTAAGTTGCGTGAAACCATCCAGAACATGACCTCGTTCCATGCCAGTGATCTGAAAGTTCCATATTCTTCGCTAAATTCATCCTCAACCATTAAACATGGTTATATCTATTACAATTCAATTACAGATGGTGGACACCAAATACGAAGAATTTCTATATCAGCTTAAGAGGGAAGGAATCAAGCTCGATCTGTCAGTAACAGAGGAATTCGCAGAGATCCTGGGAAATCCGCAGAATAGCTTCAAGAGCATCCATGTAGCCGGAAGTAATGGAAAGGGATCTGTTTCCGCCTATATTTACAATATAATCAGGCAGAAATACAGGACTGGACTATATACCT
>JAKBSB010000058.1 GCA_021845155.1 Thermoplasmata archaeon | reverse complement strand
TCCGATCTGCCCCTACTTCTCGAGGACAAAACCAACGGCTACAACTATTACATTAAATCAAATTCAACTGGCTTCTTCAGATTCTTTGCAAACCCGAAGGATAATTATATGCTTGAAAATACAGAAAATTCCGCTGGTGCAATTCCCATAGATCCCAATGGGAGCACAGGTGGAGTCACTTTGAACGTAAATATCAACACTATTACCTTCAAGACCTCATCCATCCTTGACGGAAACTCATGGTATGTAAATATCAATGGTCCTTCGGGTTTCAGCTATACATCTTCCTTAACGACCGGCCAGACAATTGAGATTGAAACTTTAGGCGGTGGAAGCTACAGTTATAACATCGGGGTTCCAAACGGATGGGAAGCAAACCCGGCCAATGGTCAGTTTAACATAAGCAACACCCATGTTATTGATATCGACTTTACACCGACATCAACCTACACAGTGACATTCAGCAGCGAAGGCACTAACAGTGGTGATCCCTGGGCAATTTCAGTAAACGGGTACACTAAACAAACAACTGGAACTTCAATATCCTTTAGTGAGCCTGATGGTCAGTTTAGTTGGTATGTGGAGGACGCGACAGTAAGTACTTCATACGGTTCTGCCACGTACGTCTGGTCAGGATCACCTGATTCTGGCACTTTTAGCATTAACGGTGCATCACCGGCATCCATCTCCATCAAACTAACACTTGATGAAGTAATCGAAAACTCCAACAGTGGTGGTGGAGGAGGAGGTGGTGGCACCGGATGTGTAAATGCCAGCACAGAGATCCTCATGGCGAACTTCACATACATGAAGGCCAGCTCAATTTTACCTGGAGATTATGTCTTGTCGTACAATTTGACCACACATCAGTATCAGCCGGAGGAGATCCAGACAGCATATATGAGCAGTCATTCCACTCAGTATACGATCAACGGCATACTGCAAACTTCACCTTATCAGCCCATACTCACGAAAAATGGCTACGTTCAGGCGGAAAATCTTACCACAAAAATGTTTATATACAATGCTTTCACGGGGACATTTGAAAAAGTGCACAATATAACAGTCTCTTCAGGCAATTTCACCATGTATGATTTCCAGATACCGCCGGACTACGATTTCATTGCATGGGAATATGTTGTCTATGACCTGACCATAAAACCATAATCCATATCTTTTTATTTCTCATTCTTTTTCATGAAGTCAGTACAGAAATATCCAGTCTGTAATAGTAAAAGTATATTTACTGTTCTGCTAATAAACTGCCATGTCCGGCCCCATAATAATAAGGGATCTGTACAAAAAATATGCAGATAATTATGCACTGAATGGGCTGAACTTAACAATTGACACCGGGCAGATATATGGAATCCTGGGGCCAAATGGCTCTGGAAAAACAACACTTCTGAGAGTCATATGTTCACTTCTGGAGATGACATCAGGATATGTGAGACTTGGAGACCTCAACCCAATGATGGATGGTGAGAAAATCAAGTCCACAGTCGGTTACGTTCCAGAAACTCCAGCTCTTTACGAATCTCTCACACCACTTGAATATTTTTCATTTATATGCTCTGTGCGCGGCATTGGGAGGGATGTCATGGAAAGGAGGGTCAGGAATCTTTCCGAAGCATTTGGAATAACAGACAAGATTGACGATTTCATCGGTTCGCTGTCGTTCGGAACAAAGCAGAAGGTTGCTATCATATCTGCCATAATTCACGATCCTGACTATCTTATTCTGGACGAGGGAATGAACGGACTGGACCCAAGATCTGCCAAAATTCTCAAGGATCTTCTCCAGGATTTTGCATCACATGGAAAGACAGTTATATTTTCGACACACATACTTGAAGTTGCAGAGGGAGTGTGCAACAGAATCTCCATACTTTTCAATGGTAAAATAGTCATCGAAGGAACAATGGAAGATATGAGATCTGAAATGGGTCAGAAGCACTCCAATCTTGAAGATATTTTCCTGAAGCTCACTGGGGATGAGGATCTGAGGCCTGTAATCGAGACCCTGAAAAGGACTCTGAGGTGAGCATTCCTGATCAATCCAAAGTCTTTCATTGGAAAAAGGATCATGATTGAACAGAGGTACCTTGCTATCAAGAACTCAAACAGGTTTACATCAAAATTCAGGAAAGGCGGGGAAAAGGCAACATCATATCTGTCGCAGAGCATAAAAATATCATACGTTGCGAGCTCTGTTTCATTTATCATATTCTCAACCATACTGTCTGAACCCTATTTTGGGCCGGATGGATCTTTAAGGGGACTCTCTAATCTGACATTCCTGCTTTATGTATACCTGATGATGATCAGCATTTACAGCTCTCTAATATTTTTCAACACAATCAAGTCTAACAATCTTCTGGAACCTCTAAATCCGCTTCCAATAAGGTCGGGATACGGAGTTTTATGGAGTTCGTGGTTCAGATACACAGGTTCTGCCTCAATTTTTGTAACCATACCTCCTCTTATTCTGTTTTACAGCAAATATGGATCAATAACCGGTATAGTTTTTGGGATCCTGTGGGCATTCCTGATAACAATTTTTGGTTTCCTGGCCGGTTCAACAATTTCCGTATTTATCGGCTCTCATTTCAACGAGAGAAGGAGATCGCTTTCCAACTCATTAAAGGGGATATCAAGGATAGTCTTTGTAATAGCCATTTTTCTCTTCTTCGAAACCAGTGTGTATCTTCCAAAGGATATCCCTTTCGTAATACCTTCTCTCACAGGGATGGAATCCTATTTTGTTTTCTTTGCAAACATTCCTTACCTCATATATGGTCATTACAATTACCAGTATCAGTATATATACGGTGCAGTTTCCACTGCAGTTTACGGATTTCTTATCTATATTTTCTACACCAGGGTTGGTCCACTGATTTATAAAAACCTCAATACAACCTCTGCTCAGCTTTCACATGGTTATGAGGAAGGCCAGTTCCATTTCCCGGGGTACGGATTCCAGAGGTCCCTGATAATGAAGGAATTCAGGACAATATTCAGGAAGTCCCAGAATCTCATACTCCTCTTCATACCCGTATTTTTCATCCTCCCCACCCTGATATCAGTACTCTTTTATGGCGATATACGTGGTATGGGCTTTACCTCAGTGTATTACTCACTTGTTTCAGTGGTGGTTGTATGTTCATCATTCTACTCACTGGTCATGATTATCTCAGAAGGTAGTGGCATCGAGGTTCTGAAGTCGCTTCCAATCAGGACGAGCAGAATTATATTCGCAAAGGATATTGTAGGACTGGTAGTTTTCATCTTCATTGTCGTGCCAATATCAGTTGTGTTTCTTTTTTATTCAGGATCCCCTTTATACCTATACTTCATAATAACATTCGATCTTCTTTCGGCATATATCTTCTCATCACTGTTCAACATCAGGAGACTTTACAGGAAAATACCGGATGGTGCAGGTACGGTTAACTTTTACTCTTTCGGAGGGAACATAGGACTGGCTTCGCTATTCGCAATTACGATCATCCTCATCATGATCCCCGTGGTTATATCAATGGCCGGGACCTATGAAATCTTTGGGTCCTATATCGGTCATCCCGTGGTGTTTTACACCATAAATGGCACAGTTAACCTGACGTGTCTTCTCATGGCAGCAAGACTCATAAGAGGCACAGTATAGATTATTTTTTTCGAGAATCTTATGGAAATGAATTTTCGGGTGTTGCATAAATCTTATAAATGCTTTATAAATAAACCTTGCACTCGTGATGATAAATGGTAGATGTTAAAAAAGTACCAACAGATGTCCTGCTTAAAAATCTTGCAGAAGGCTTCAAGAGCAACAAAAAGATAAAGATCCCCGAATGGGTTGAATTTGCCAAGGCCGGAATACATAAGGAGAAGGCATGGGAGCAGCCGGACTGGTATTATACAAGACTTGCATCAACTTTGAGGAAGGTTTTCATAATGGGACCTATAGGGATATCCAAGTTGAGTGAAGAGTACGGTGGAAGAGTTGACAGAGGTTCCAAAAGATACCACCCGGCAAAGGGAAGCCGATCCATAGTAAGGCACATGCTCCAGACACTGGAAGAACTCGGACTGGTGAAGAAAGTAAAGGAAGGACGGGTCATTTCACCGGAAGGCAACTCTCTTCTTGATAAAGTTTCAAAGGATACACTGACCACACTATCCGAAAAAGACAAAACCTTTGAAAAATTCCTGTAAGTGAGATGAAATGGACAGTGATGATGAACTAGAAGAGTTAAGAAGACGAAAATTAGAGGAGATGCAGGGCAATCTTTCCTCACAGAGAAACAGGGAGGAGGAGGCCAGGGCACAGCAGGAAGCTGAAAGGGCCAGGAAGCAGCAGATATTGAGGCAGATCCTGGCACCGGATGCAAGAGAAAGGCTTGCGAACGTAAGGCTTGTAAGGCCGGATCTTGCAGAGAATGTTGAAAACCAGCTTGTATCCCTTGCTGGAATGGGAAGGATAAACAGGCTGCTCACGGATAAGGACATCAGAGACATATTGGGTAAATTCCAGGAAAACAAAAGGGAAACAAAGATAGAGAGGAGAAACAAATGAGCAGAAATAAGGAACTGGGCAGAAAGATCAGATTAATGAAAAAGGTAAAGGAAAACAGAAGGGTTCCCGGATGGGTAATGATAAAGACCGCAAGGAAGGTAACACAGAACCCTAAAAGGAGAAACTGGAGAAGAGGGGGACTTAAACTTTAGGTGATATATCATGGTTGAGAATCAAGATCAGGTAAGCAGTGAAATAATGATGACAATCCCGCTGAGGAAGGCAAGACTTGTGAGGATGGACAGAAGAGCAGACACTGCAATGCAGATAATCATTGAACATGTGGCAAAACATGCCAAAACGACGAGAGAAAAGATATGGGTTGACAACAGGGTCAATGAACTGGTATGGTCCAGGGGAAGAACACATGTGCCATCATCTCTACAGCTCAAGATAATAAAGTTACAGGAGGGCACAACAGAGGTCATTTTGCCATAGTTATGATTAAAAAGATATCAATCCTAAGAAGTAATTTTATTGGGGTTTATTCGAGGGTATGGGAGGATATAGCTTTCCTTCCGTTCAATGCCGAGGACTTTGTTGAAAAGGATTTTCTGGACATACTCAAAGTTGAAACTCGGAAAGTGCTGATCAACAACAGCCCTCTTATAGGAACAATGATGGTTCTAAACTCCAACGGCATCATCATAGGAAAAAATGATTTCGATGACGGTAGAACCATTACGGTGGGGGACAGAAACTTTCTGTCACTTAAAGATAAGATGAATGCCGTGGGGAATGACATTCTTGCCAATGACCACGGTGCAATGGTTCACAAGAGCTTTACTGCAGCTGCTATTAAAAAAATATCCGACACACTGGGTGTGGAGGTCATAAAAGGTACAATTGGAGATATAAAAACAGTTGGAAGTGCCGCGGTTCTTACTCAGAAGGGTCTTCTTACAACCCCCGAAGTATCAGATGATGAAATCGATTTTCTGTCAAATTTCTTCAAGGTTCCGGCCAAATCGGGAACAGCAAATTTTGGAAATCTTTACGTGGGGTCATCCATAGTAGCCAACAGCAAGGGTGTTCTGGTTGGAGAAGATACCACTCCTATCGAAATTGGAAGGATTGACGATATCCTGGCATGATCAGAGTATTTCAGAAACCTTTACCAGGGAGAGAAGATCTATCCCATTTTCCCTGAGCATTTCTAAAGCACCCTCTTCCCTGTCCACAACACAAACCGCCCTGTCAACCCTGGCACCTGCATCCCTAAGCGTCTGTGCAGCCTTCAGTAATGAACCTCCAGTGGTAACAACATCTTCCAGAAGATCGATTACCTGCCCTGGCTTGAATGTTCCAATTATCAGTTTCTTGGTGCCATGGGTTCTCTCCTTCCTTATTATTACATATCTCTTTCCCGTTTCAATGGCAGTAGCAACAGTAAGGGGAACTGCTCCAAGTTCCATTCCACCTATTATTTCGGATTTCACAAGAGGTGCGAACTCCCTGGAAATTTCTCCAAGAATAACAGGGTCAGTGGCTGATTCCTTTATGTCCACATAATACTTTGATTTCTTTCCAGAGGTGAGCGTGAATTCACCTGTTTTTATGGCTCCACATTCGATCAATGTATCTTTTATCATTGCCGATTTATGGTAGAAGTGTATAAAAAATATCTGCGTCGGACTGTGTTAGACCACATTTATCTGTCCCTATCTTTTAAAACGAGCCTTTCAGATGTTAACTTTACGATAGAAAAAGAATATATATTAGCAATGATATCTTATCAGACATATGGGAGACGAAATTGATCTTTTGTTTAAAACGGCGATGGATAATGACAGAGATGAAAACAGCAGCATTAACGTAATGACGGAATACAGTTCACCTGAGGATAGGGAGATAGCAGAAATCGCGGACGCACTGAGAGTCAGGATAAAAATTATTGGATGCGGTGGTGGAGGTTCAAACACAATAAGCAGAATGTCAAGGATAGGTATCGAAGGGGCAGATCTTGTTGCCATAAACACGGATGCTGCCCATCTGTACAACATTACCTCAAAGGGAAAGCTTCTGATTGGAAAGAGGCGGACTGGGGGGAGAGGAGCAGGCGCTTCCCCCGTTGTAGGTGAGGAGGCTGCAATGGAAGATCTTCCAAGAATCCAAAATCTGGTTGCAAAGAACGATATAACATTTGTGACATGTGGACTTGGCGGCGGAACAGGAACAGGTTCTGCTCCCATAATAGCAAAATGTGCAAAGGATGCAGGATCGCTTGTTATATCAATTGTGACGCTTCCCTTCAATGCTGAGGGCAGTATAAGGATGGAAAACGCACTTCGTGGACTGGAGAAAGTCTCGCAGTATTCAGATACAGTCATAGCAATACCAAACGACAAACTTCTAAAAGAGGTTCCGAAGAGACCAATAGAAGAAGCTTTCGGCTATGCAGATTCCGTTCTGTCAGAGGCTATAAAGGGCATCACTGAACTCATAACAAAAACCGGGATAATCAACCTCGATTACGCAGATATAAAAACAATAATGAAGGATGGCGGTGTGGCCATGATAGGCATTGGTACCTCAAACGGGGGACAGGACAGGGTTCTTCAGGCTGTGAACGATGCGATTAAATCTCCGCTTGTTGAGGCTGACATATCGGAGGCAAGGAACTGTCTCATAAGGGTCATAGGAGGTCCCAACATGACTGTCAGTGAGGCAGAGACTGCCATGAGTGAGATACAGAAAAAGATAGATCATGACGCCAGGATAATCTGGGGAGCCAATGTGAACGAAGACATGGGCGATGAGATAAAGGTGCTTGTACTGATCACAGGGGTGAAATCACCTTACATGATTTCAGGGAAGACGCAGGCAAGAAATCTGGGAAAGATGTTCAGTCCTTACTCAAACGATGAGGGACTTGAAATGGTCTCATGATCATTTACAATATTTTTTATCGTTCCATGATATTAAAGCGCAATGACTGAAAATTCCAGACTCATAGTTGCAATTGATTTAACTGATCCTGAGAGATCGCTGGAACTGGCAGAGGAACTACACGGAGAGATTTTTGCCATTAAGATAAACTGGCCTCTCCTCATGGTTGCAGGGGTGAAGATAATAAGAGAACTTTCCAGGTATGGAAAAGTGATCTGTGATCTGAAGATAGCTGATATTCCAAATACAAATCACCTTATTACTGAAAACGTCAGGGAAAATAACGGTTGGGGTATAATCGCCCACGCATTTACCGGGTCTGATTCTCTGAAGGCAGTTGTTGATTCTGCAGGAAATATG
>JAKBSB010000057.1 GCA_021845155.1 Thermoplasmata archaeon | reverse complement strand
GTGCCATTTCTTTGCAAGCCAGGACATCATAGTATCAGGGACAAAATCAATCAACAGGAACCATCTCATATATCGTATAGTGCTGCCTTCCAGGTTTCATCTCAAGGATATAATGGAGAAACTGGAAAAATTGAACCTTAATCCGGTGCTCATTGAATCACACGAAAACCTTAACACTGATCTGACACCAAGGGAAAAAGAGATCATTGAACTGGCCTATAAACGGGGTTATTACGACACTGAAAGGAAGATATCAATGAAGGATCTTGCAACCGAACTCCAGGTATCCGCATCCTCTCTTTCAGACGTGCTACGGAGAGGCACAAAAAAAATCATAAAGTCATTTGTGGATGATAATTTCTGAAGGGTTCACCTGTTATCTTTCATGATTCCGGAAATTTTAGCGCGAAATCTTTTCAAGAAAATTCTCAGTCCATTATAAACCATTATCATGACAAGGCCGGCAATAACCTTCAGGAAGCTGTCCCCATCTTTTGTTTCAGGGGCAACGGACAAAGAACAGTCTATTGAGGGCATCAGGTAAAGATCTCCGTAAAATCATATCTCGTGTGCACGGCGTCGTAATCACACATGGGATCATTTCCAAAAGGGTCTCCTGTCAGGTTATACGACCTGGCCCTTGATCCTGGACAGTAACCGTTATATGCACAATTTGAACATTTTCCGCTGAATTTGGATGGTTCTCTCAACAGTTTCATAACCCCGCTGTTCCGGTAAATTTCAGAAAGGGGCTTCTCCCTGATATTTCCTACCTCAACAGGCAGGAAACCGCTGGGGTAAACTTTTCCGTCATGCGAAACGAACACTATGCCGTTTCCATCCCAGGTGGTTCCAACAGGGCTGGTCCTTAGAGTACCGGGTCTGCCCTCAATATTAACAGTAATTTTCTTCAGGCGGTCGAATGCCTCTCCTCCGGAAAGTTCTCCTGAAGCCATATAGTCTATCTGCATCCTTCTGAATATTGGTGATTCAACAGTTCTTATGTTCATTCCATAGAATGATGCAAAAACAAGCCATTTATTCAGATCGTTGACATTTTTTGAATCCAGAGCCTCGAGCTTGCTGCCTTTTCCGGTATTTATAAGGAAAAATACCTCCCAGGTGGTGATATGTTTTTTCCTCAATATGCTGAATATGTAAGGAAGGTCTGTAATGTTTTCCTTCATAACAGTTGTGTTAACCTGGACCTTTATGCCAAGCCCCGAAAGAAGGTCAATAATATCCATGGTCTTCTGGAATGCCCCGTTTACACCCCTTATTTTGTCATGGGTCTCCGGGCTGCTTCCGTCAAGGCTGAGGGAAACTGAGGACATTCCATTGTCCCTGAGATAGCGCATTTTTTCCTCGGTTACAAGATCGGTAGCAGAAGGGCTGATAGAATACCTGATGCCTTCTGAGTGGAGTTCCCTGGCAATCTCTTCAAGATTCGTTTTTTTCATTACATCTCCGCCGGAGAGAATAACTACCGGATACGGCCTTCCAAAATCTTTCAGGCTCCTCACAAAACTAATTGATTCATCGGGATCAAGCTCCCCTGGTTGGGAATCCTTTATTGCCGAAGCCCGGCATTGAATGCATGAGAGATCACACGCTTTTGTTGTCTCCCAGAAAATAAGGAGAGGTTTTTCCTCCCATTTATGGTGATCCCGGATGCTTTCCATAAGGCATCATGAAGATGCTATATTTAACGGGATAACCTTACATTTAAGGATGTGTTTTCAGAGTCCTGTTATATTGCCTTTTTCATCCACATCCATGTTGTTTGCCGCAGGCACTTTGGGGAGTCCCGGCATGGTCATTATCTCTCCAAGCATGGGAACAAGGAATCCTGCCCCTGACGATATCCTTATGTCTTTAACATTCACCTTGAAGTTCTCAGGTGCATTGAGTCTGGAAGCATCGTCGCTGAAAGAATACTGGTTCTTGGCCATACATACAGGGAGTCCTTCAAGCTCGAGCTGCCTGATCTTCCTCATGGCAAGTTTAGCCTCCTTGCTATATTCTACCGTAGATCCACCGTAAACCTGTTTTACTATGCTTTCTATCTTCTCCTGCAGGGGCTGTGTGAATTCATATGTTCTCTTTATTGCCGGATGATCCTGGAGATTTTCCAGAACCTTGCCGGCAAGTTCAAGTCCACCCCTCCCACCCTTCTCAAAGACCTCGGATCTGGCCCACTTTATCTTCTGGGAATCCATGATGGATCCTAACAGGTCTATCTCCCTCTCAGTGTCAGATGCAAAAATATTGAGTGACACCACGGGATCAAAACCAAATCTTCTGACATTTTCCACATGCCTCAGGAGATTCCCGCTCCCGTCCTTCAACGCATCCAGATCCTCCACATTATAGTCTTTGGCGCCACCATGGTGTTTCAAAGCCCTGATGGTACATACAAGAACCACTCCGTTTATCGGCAGTTTCCCGACTCTCGATGCCAGGTTGAAGAATTTTTCCCCTCCAAGTTCGGACCCAAAACCAGCTTCAGTAACCACGTAATCCGCAAGCTTAAGTGCGATCCTGTCGGCAAGTATGCTGGAAGTCCCGTGGGCTATGTTACCAAACGGGCCAGTGTGTATAAAAGCAGGGTTTCCTTCAACAGTCTGTACTATATTTGGTTTCAGGGCATCCCTCAGGAGGACTGCCATCGATCCCTGGGCATCCAGGTCTCCTGAGTATACCGGCTTGTTATCGGTGCTGTATGCAACAAGTATGCGGGAGAGCCTTTCCTTGAGATCTGAATAACTCTGGGACAAGCCCAGTATAGCCATTATTTCCGATGCGGGAGTTATGACATACTGATCCATCACCATTGCCCCGTTTTCACGTCCTCCTGTTCCCACTATAACTTCTCTCAGGGATCTGTCATTCATGTCAATGGTTCTGGGGAATAGGATTCTTTTCGGGTCAATTTTAAGATCATTTCCATGGTGAATATGATTGTTTATGAGTGCAGAAAGCAGGTTATGGGCAGCAGTAACTGCCGGAAAGTCCGAGGTGAAAAACAGGTTTATGCGATCGCTGGGCTCGACGGTTGCCTTCCCCCCTCCGGTTGCTCCGCCCTTGATTCCAAAGCATGGTCCCAGGGACGGCTCCCTTATGGCGACAATAACATTCTTTTTCATTAAGCCGAGGGCTTCGGCAAGTCCTATTGATGTTGTCGTTTTTCCCTCTCCGGCAGGAGTCGGGTTTATTGATGTAACAAGTATAAGTTTTCCATCTTCATGGGTCTTGAGTCTTTCAAGGATATCCAGTGATACCTTTGCCATATAGTTACCATATGTCTCAAGTTCCTCATCCTTTATTCCAGCGGAAACCGCAACATCTCTTATGTTTCTTAAATTAAGGCTGTCCATAATCTCACTTATGGATGTTATGCCATGAAATTATATTTATTATGCTAAAACTTGTTAAGGAAAACACAACAGGAAGAAAAAATAAGGTTGTTAATTGGACTGATCAAGTTCTTTCTTTACAGTCTTATTAACATATTCGCCAACATCCTGGCCCCTGTTCACAATCTTGTCGTACAGATTCTTTTTCAGATATATTACCGGCATCTTTCATTACCTCATTAACAGGCTTAACCTGCTTAGAGTTGTTATTAACATCAAAAAGATAAAGAAGACACCTGAAATTTAATGCTAGTTATTTAAATAATATGGAATGTCACAAAAAAATTTAATGGATTATGGTGTTATTTTTATTGCTCTGGTTGGGCAGACACTTTCACAGGCCATGCAAAATATGCAGTCGCTTTCCCTTACCGGGTCACATTTGTCTGTCCTGTATTTTGCGTATTGTTCTTTGTCTCCTGCAATGTTCTTGTCATTTCCTGTTCCCATCTGTCCAGGGTTAAGCAGCCATTCATAAAGTGTCACGGGACATACATCCATGCAGGCGCCATCGGCTATGCATGTTTCAAAATCTATAGCAACCTTGCTCCCATGTATACCATTCTTTGTTGGGTAAGGCTTTCCTTCTGCATCTGTTCTCTGTATTCCCTCAGCTCTGACCTCGTGATCAAAATGCTTACCTGTTACCGGGTAGTGATCAACATCCTCCAGGAAATTCTCATCAATAGGCTTAGGCTTGTAATCCAGTGATTCTAATTTTACCATATTATCACCTTTTCCAGATAGCTTGATAATTATTTAAATTATATGTTGTTTCGGTTCAAAAATCAAAAATCCAAAATCATTCTGCTATGATAAGATTTTATTTGTTGTTGTAATATCAAGCTATGCCCAGAAGTTCATCCAATTTTGTAGATCGCAAGCAACAGGGCGATTTTGTAAGTCAGTTCATAAGACAACTGAAATTCAAAAGGGAAGATTTCAGGACCATTGGAAGCTTTGGAGGTTTTACCTCACTCATTGATCTTGGTAATTTTGCGGTATCATTAAACACAGACGGAGTTGGAACAAAAGTGCTCATAGCCGACGAGGCTGAAAGGTGGGATACCATAGGGATCGACTGCATTGCAATGAACGTCAACGATGCATTAACAGCCGGATCTGAACCTATTGCAATGGTAGACTACATTGCTCTCAGAGAGACAAACCAGGAAGTTTCAAGACAGCTTGGCATGGGGTTCAACGTGGGTGCGCAGATTTCCAACATAACCATTGTAGGGGGCGAGACCTCAATAATTCCTGATCTGGTGAAGAATATGGACGTTTCAGGCACAACTCTTGGAATAGTGCAGAAAAGCCAGATCGTAAACGGGGAAAAGATCAGGGACGGTGATGTAATATTCGCGCTGCAGAGCAGCGGCCTTCATTCTAACGGATTCACTACAGTGAGGAACATAATCAAGGAAAATGAGGTATCACTGGATTCTAAATTCCCGGGGGATTCAAAGAAGGCAGTTGACGTACTTCTGGAGCCTACAAGGATTTACGTCAGGGAAATACTGGACATTCTGAACATAGTCAACATAAAGGGAATGTCCAATATTACCGGTGGCGGACTCAAAAACATGAGCCGGATGAAGGACATGAAATACGTCATTGAGGATCCATTCGAGCCACAGAATGTGTTCAAGCAGTTAATGAGCATGGGTGGGCTTGATTATGCTCAGATGTATGAGACATTCAACATGGGAATAGGATACGTGGTTGTAATAGATGAGGATAGCCGAATTGACTTCATCAACACACTAAGGAACAGGGTTCAGTTCAGGGAAATCGGTCACGTGGAGAATGGATCAGGGATAGTTATTCCGAAATACGAGACTGAACTTACCGGTTACTATTGAGACTTTTTCTCGCTTTTTTAAATATTTTATAATCTTTGTAGTTATTAAAGTTACATTTAGATTAAATTTACTTTCAAACTTTACCAAACCATGAAAATAGTTGCAGTTGTAGACGAAGAGAACTATGTGACACCTTTGGAATACGGAAATTCCATCATGGTGATAGATGATGAAACAAAGCAGATAAAAGAATACGAAAATCCAGGCTTTGGATCACCATATGGAGGCAAGGAGAGATGCATGCAGGGCATTCTTTCACTGAAACCCGACGCAATAGTTGTTAAGGAAGGAGTATTATGCCCCGGATCATATCACATGTCTCTCGGCAAGATGAAATACATGCCTGTGGAAGAGGAAAAACTGGATGATATCCTGAAAAACCTTCCCAAGGTCAAGGAAAGCATGGTCGAAGAACTCGACATGAATATGTACAGGGAGTAATTCACTCCAAATTTTTAAAAATTTTATTCAGTGCATATATTGAAATAATAATACCGCGCTTTTTAAGAAACTCAGGATTATAAATTGTTGATTATTGCAGGTATTGATCCTGACAGACTATAGTAAAACCTCACGAATTAACGGTTCATAAAAGTCAACAGGAGACTGGGAAATCGTCCATAAAGTCATGCATTTTCCCTCATATGTTCAGATAGTCCATGAAACGATGGATTGGAAAATAGGAATTGATCTCCTTAACATCCTCATACCCTTCAGGAATGGATTTGCCAAAACGGTTCAACCAGATGGATCTCATTCCTGATCGCATGGCACCCAGAATGTCAGCTTCAAGAGTATCTCCAACCATAATGGAATCTTTCAGGCTTACGCCCATTTTATTAACGGTATATTGGAATATTCTGGGGTCCGGTTTGGAATAGCCCAGATCTCCGGATGCAACTAGAACGGATACATAGTCATCGATTCCGCAACCTCTCAGTTTCTGTTCCTGGCCATCCCTTGGATTGTTGGTTATTACGCCAATAGGTATATTTTTTGAACGCAATTCATTCAAAACTTCCAGGCAACCCGGGACAGGTCGCATGGATTCCTCATAACTGTCAGTATATGTCTTGACAGCATAATCAAGATCCTTTCCAGCCAGGGGCACTCCGAATCCGGAAAGAATGAGTCGGATACGCTCTCTTCTCAAGTACATGATGCCTGAGTGATGGCTTATGGTCTCGGAAGGGACCAGTTGTCTCCAGTAAAGGGTCCAGAGGCGATCCAGTTCACCTAGAGTTGTGCCACTGAGTTCCGGATATTTGTTCTTGAGAGCCATAAATGCAGAATGTCTGGAATGAGTGTAATCAAAGAGTGTATCGTCGAGATCAAACATCACTGCAGATGCTGTTTTCATTTACGGCTTCGAATTGCATTCTTCATTAATAATCTATGTAAACTGGAAGGTCAATTGTGACAGGAAAGCCCGTCATGAGGCATAACTTTCCATGAAACATAAAAGAATTCAGGTGCATATATTTTAAATCATACTATTCCCGAGATCATTCTCGCTATCCTCAGAGGTTCTGGCATCTTTCCGAAAAGTGTACTTTTTCTTAACAGCAATTCTGCTTCTGCAGCATCTATTCCTGCGAGATTTGCATAAATCATATAGCTATTATTTATGAACAGGGCAAAAATCCCGGTCCTTTCAAGGATGGCAATTCTTTTCTGTGGATCAGGTGTACGCTTCATCACTGCATGTTTTATAGAATCAAGATCAGGCCTATGCCTGACAATGGAAAGAACAGGAAGTCCAGTTGCAGCGTTTATTTCTGCTATGTCACATAAATTGAGGCCTCCAAATGTTATTCCGGGCAACATAACATAATTGGCTCTTTCACAGTACCTGTTAAGAACCTCATCTGAAATAGCACTGGTTGAATCAGTGCCGTCGGTCTCAATACTGATCCTGCTAACTCCTTCCAGCCGCCCATCCATCCTGACAAGGGCAAACAACAAGGTTTCCCTCTCATGCCTGAATCTGTCAAAAGCTGAACCGCATACCCCGATCACTCTGGAAAGTTTCTTCACGTTGATCCATGGGTTCGGCATATATTTCCGTTTTCAATATCCAATAGCTTATGATTTTTTCATGTAAGTATTACATCAATCACATCATTTTCAAAAGACATGACCGATTGTGCGGGTAACTCAGCCAAATTCCAACGAAAAATCAGTTTTCTATTGGCTCAGGGCACTTAACATCATAAACATGATAGGGTATCTGGATGGAGCTTAACACATAATTTCCAATCCTAAAATATTTTTTGACCGGTCATTATAAAAAGAAGGTTTAGATATCATGAAGACTCTGAAATTTATTGGGGATTTCAGAATAAAACATTGACATGAAAACCCTTATATTGTCAAAGGATATATCCTGCCTACGCACTAAAATGCACCTTCTAAGTCCATAACTTATGAAGGGAAGGGTAAGAGGTCTTATGACCGATGACGCCAGTCAATGTTTAATCGCAGCAAAATGGATTGTGTAATCTGCTAAGCTGCTTGGGGGATGGTTTGGTTTGGGAGCCGATGAAGGACGTGCCAAGCTGCGAAAAGCTTCGGGGAGGTGCATGG